>CAZGWZ010000018.1:0-13078 GCA_964529545.1 uncultured archaeon | reverse complement strand
AGTCTGCTGTCGCTGTCGCACTTCTCCTTCCTGACATTCGGGACATTTCACAGAAATCACCTCGATTTAAATAGCCGGTAGTTGCTTATAAATTTACTTTCGGAACTACTGGTGTCTGGGTTTTTCATGTGGTTTATTTTTAATCTCTTTCATCCAATACATCTTAATTACATGGAGGATGAGTGAGATGAGAATTGTCGTGATTGGTGACATACATGGTAAGATCGGGATGGTACAGCGTATAATGGAAGAGCTCCCCGGAACCGAATATGATATGGTAGTTTCACAAGGCGACTTCACAGACATGTTCGATGTGACACAGGACTTCACACAAATAGAAATAGCCGACGTAGTCATACAGAAGCTTTTGATACCAGGGAAGCCGCTTTTGTGTGTGCCGGGGAACCACGATCCATATGAGATAGTGGACCTTTTTGAGAATTATGGAGTGAACCTCCACAATAAGGTAAAGAAGAGAGGAAAGGTATCTTTTGTAGGGTGGGGAGGGGCGGACACTCCGTTCAACACACACTTCGAACCCACAGAAGAGGAAACGGAAGAGGCTGTAGAAAAACTCCTGAAGAAGGTCAGTGGTGAGTGGATATTTGTGACACACGCCCCGCCAAGAGGTACAATCCTTGACAAGGTTGGTGGAAAGCATGTGGGCTCGAGGGCGATAATGAAGCTAATAAAAGAGAACAAGCCAAAACTCGCCATAACAGCGCACATACATGAGAACAGCGGCGAGTTCGATATAGGTGACACAAAAGTCTTCTATCCTGGGCCGGCCTATAATGGGTATTACGGAATCGTCGAGGTAGAAGGCAGCAGGGTTTCGTGCAAGATAAGAAAAGTCAAAGCGAAGAGCCGATAGCTCCCACTTTCTCTACGAAGTCGTCTACGTCACGGCTCTCGCAAACGGAAAGCGGGACACCTTCAACCTCAGCTATGTTTTTTGCAACATCGCTGACATCAGACTCCGGTATGTTGTGAAGAACAATCAGCGCTGGCCTAAGATCTGCGACTTTTATGGCGATCAGCGGACCCTTGCCTGTAGTTATGTTTGTGAACACGAGCGCTCTTTGCATCGTGACGCCATAGAGCTTCCTGAGTTCAGAGAACGAGAGTTCTGTTATAGCCCTTACGGAATCTATGAGCGTGTATCCATAAAGTACACCGTTTGTCGGAACGTTCTTTGTGAGGAACTTCGCGCCGACCTGCCTGCAGAAGGCGTCAACGCGGACTCCGTCCGAGAACTCCTTTATATCAAGTATGGCAGCGGACGCAGGATGGCTTTCGTCCCTGTTAATGAAAACCTTCAGTACCTCGCCGCCGCGCTCCTCGTCCATGCGTATCAGCGTCTCTACATATTTCTTCAGGAACAGTATTCCGGGAGACTTTCTCCTACCGGACTCGTAATCCGATATAACCGAAGAGGTGACGCCGAGGCTCGAAGCGAGGTCCTTCTGCGATATCCTGAAAAGCGACCTCCACTTCTTTATGAGCCTGTTTGGGTCGTCAGAGACGCCTATCTCCCCTATTATATCCTTCACAAGGCGCGTCTTTCCCATAGCAACATCGTCAAAAGACTTATTCATACAACGTTAATTGACTAAAACGCTTATAAATAGGACGTCATATGAAGAGCGGAGCGAATACGAGGGCGACTATCGTCATGAGCTTTATCAATATGTTTAGCGACGGCCCGGACGTGTCCTTGAATGGGTCGCCCACGGTGTCCCCCACCACGGCCGCGGCATGGGCGTCAGAACCCTTTCCGCCGAGGTTGCCCTCTTCTATATACTTCTTTGCGTTGTCCCATGCCCCGCCGGAATTCGCCATCATAAGAGACATGAGAAAACCGGTCAGTATAGCGCCGGCAAGCAGGCCGCCAAGTGCCTGGGCCCCCAAGACGACACCAACAACTATCGGAGCGAGGACTGCAATTACACCAGGTTTTATCATCTCCTTTAGAGCGGCATTGGTTGATATCTCTATCGGCCTGTCATAGTCTGGCGGCACCTTCCCTTCCAGAACGCCCTTCTTCCTGAACTGCTTTCGTACTTCCTGCACCATCAGGTGCGCTGTCTTTCCGACCGCGTTCATCGTGTATGCGGAGAATATGAAAGGCATCAAGCCGCCAATGAAAAGGCCCACTATGACGTAAGGCGACATTATACTTATCACGTCAAGTCCCACGGTAGTTCCATATACGGAGAAGAGTGCGAGGGAGGTGAGTGCGGCAGAGCCTATCGCAAAACCCTTGTTTATGGCAGCGGTTGTGTTTCCGACAGCATCCAGCGTCTCTGCGTTTTCCCTCGTCTTCTTCCCGGCCCTTGACATCTCAGCTATTCCTGCAGCATTATCGGCTATGGGTCCGTAAGAATCAGTCGCGAGTATTATACCGAGCGTCGAAAGCATGCCGACCGCCGCTATGGACACCCCGTAAAGACCGCCGAAGTAGAAGGAGATTATTATAGCCGCGCATACAGACATGACTGGTACGAACGCGGATATCATGCCTACCGAAAGTCCTGTTATTATAGTCGTCGCGGGCCCGCTCTCTGAGGACTCTGCTATCCTCCTTACAGGCTCCTTGTCACGGGAAGTGTAGTATTCTGCGCTGAGGCCCGTGACTATACCCGTGAGGACGCCAGCGGCGATGCAGTAGAGGAGTGTCATGTCAAGACCCATGTACGTAAGGATGAAGTAAGTTGAAACTATCACTATCCCGGATGCTATGAATATCCCCCGGTTGAGAAGTTTTTCCGCGCTCCCCCTTCCAGAGAGCACAAAGAGGATGCCCGCAACCGACGCTATTATGCCTATCCCTGCAATCATGAGAGGAAGCGAAACGAGCCCGCTTCCCGCGGCCAGCATCATACCCACCACGATTGCGGCTATTATGGAGTCGACGTAGCTTTCGAACAGATCCGCGCCCATCCCGGCGATGTCACCGACGTTATCTCCCACATTGTCTGCTATGACTGCTGGATTCCTGGGGTCATCCTCGGGTATCTTATGCTCGACCTTTCCTACCATGTCAGCGCCGACGTCGGCGGCCTTCGTGTATATCCCTCCACCGACCCTTGAGAACAGCGCGACAGAGCTTGCCCCGAACCCGAAGCTGAAGAGGAGATCCGCGCTCCCGGTTATCATGTAGACCGCCGTCACCCCTATGAGACCGATGGATACGACGAGCAGGCCCATGACAGAACCGGCCGAGAATGCCACCCTGAGACCTCTTTCGACGCTGCTAACGCATGCGTTTGTCGTTTTTGCGTTCGCTGATGTCGCTGTCCTGAGTCCGATGTTGCCCGCCATCATCGAGCATGCCGCCCCGGCTATGAAAACACAGGCGGATCCATATCCTATGAAACCGAATAGGCAGACCGAGACCACGGCTATGAATATAAGAAGCGCCCTGTACTGGGAGTCGAGGTACGTCAGCGCCCCGCTGTGGATAAGTGACGAGAACCTCTTCATCTCGTCAGTCCCTCCAGGCTGGCGCCTCGTATAGCGAAGAAGCATGACGACTGAGAATACTGCTATGAGGCACGATGTGATGACGTAGACAACGACCGACATAGACATACACTATTATACTATGGAGAAGCCTCAATAAAAATCCTACCAGACCGTCACAACTATCCTTGCAGCTTGGTTTCTCTCAGGGACATAGCCGAATCTCGTCACCGTTCCCTTCGTGCCTTCATCAAAAGGCGTCCTGCCGCAGTCGACATACACGTCCCCGTAATCTCCTATGACCCTTATGTTCAGCTGCGTGTACCTGCTGTATGGCGTCTGGTCCCGGAGGTTGAACTTTTCGAGAAGGTCGAAATAACCGACATCCTCGCCGTCCATGCCCTTCTGGTTGCATGCGTCATGAAAATCATTCATTCTGGAAACGCTCATGTTGGGCCATGAATCGACAATGCCGTTCTCAGGGTCGCTTATGATTATATCCGACACACGCAGTGCGCTCGCCTCGAGCCGGTTCGATTTGAACAGCTCGTGGTGCAGGTCGAAACTCGTGGACATATAGCTTATCACATACATGATTATCGAAAAGAGTATGAGGGCGGCTATGACGAACTCGAAGACTGCCTGTCCCTTCATCCTATTACCCAGCGACGATTTCATGTGGGAAACACACCCATCTTGGCGAGGAAAATGAACACGAATATCACGACAGATACCATTATCATTGAGTGCTTACCGCCCGCGATTGCGGAGTTCTCTCCAAGCTGGCCGGCTATGAGCCCCGAGCAGAGGCCCTGTATTATGAGGACGTAGAAGAACAGGGATATGTAGTAGCAGCCGACGCTTGCAGGGTCCACGTCAAGTACGGCGCACGTCCCTCCGAAAAGCGCGCAGGGAAACATCACACCGAGATCTCCGCATGGATTGACGAAGGTCGAGCCGTACGAGCCGGCTGCCATGAGGTCGGAGCCGCCTATGGAGACAGTGCTCATCATGGGCACGAATATGAAGATTATCACTATCACTATTCCGAGGAATAGGAAGAATATGCCGTATGTCACCATCACGTGCTGGCTCGTGACGTTCCTCCTTTCCTCCTCTGCCTCTCTCAACATGTTCATGTTGGCTGCTGCCGAATCGAGCGTCGCAACGACATTGCCTCCCGACTTGTAGACTTCCTTGAGTATGTTGAGGACCTCTGTTATGGCGATGGAACCAGTCACCTTCTTCTCGAATATGTCAAGCACCCGAAGGAACGGCACGCCCCACGAGAGCTTGTTGGACATCGTCTGTATCTCAGGCGTCAGTTTCCCGTAGTTGGTCTTCGCGGCCATCTTTATCGCAGACTCTATCGTCATACCTGAGCGGTTCGAGTCTGCGAGGTCCCTTATGAAGTTTGGGAACTGCCTCTCAACGCTCTTCAGCCAAGCGTATTTGGAGTACCTGTATACGAAATACGGGACCACCGTTATGAAGAGCGCTATTATTATGGAGTTTCCTGCAACAGCGATGTCGCCGACAGCGGATATGGTTATTACTACCACTGCGAATCCCACAAGAGCGGGGATGAGTATTACCTTTTCTTTATCTCCCATCTTCATCCAATCATCTCACGACAGCGGTGACAGCCCCTTAAGCAGTACAATGAATCCCACGGAAGTGCAGGGCACGAAGAAGAAGACGAGGAACGTCTGGACGAAGAGTATATCCCCTCCGACAAGGGGCGACATGACAGAAGAGAGCACGATGAAGAACAGTGTGCCTACTATTATGAGCGTTATGTAAATCTCAGTGTAGAAGTTTATCTGGTTCGAGTATGCCTCAAGCATCCTCCGGTACTGTTGCATGCTGTCCCGGGTCTTGTCAGAAAGGTACTTGTATATGTCCCCGCCGGTCGTCATTATCGAGACCATCCCCCAGAGGAGCTCCGACCACGCAAGGCAGGGCGTCCTGTTGGCAACCTTCACGAGTGCTGACGATATGTCCGTACCGAACATCTTCACATCCCTGTATATCCTCCTCGCGTCATCTCCTATGACGCCCTCGCGCATAGCAAGCATCTTGAATATCTCAGCGGGATGCGTCCCTGAGCTCGCCGACGCCGTCATTGACGCTATCGCGAAGGGAAGATCCCTTTCTATATGAGTCTCTATACTCTTGGACCGTATGTTTGGATACCAGTAGAATGATATGAACGTTGCGCCTGACGTGAGGAACGCTATCACTATCGCGAAGGTGAACGAGAAGCCGACGGCGTCCTCGAAGAGGAACGCTATGGATATGGAGCCTGATATCATCGATGAAAGAAAGACGATCATCGTCGCCAGAAGCGCGGTTGAGAGGTACTCCTTTAGGGTGTACTTCATCTGCGCGCTTTTTATCTTTATCTCAAGCGGCTCGAAGGAATCGAGGTATGGTCCGACAAGCGAGCCGAATATCCGGACAGCAGTCTCCTTGAGCATGGAACCACTATTCAGATTCCTCTACAAGCGTCGCGACCCTCTCCGGGTCAAGATAGTATTCCATCACTATCCTTCCGACCTCGTTGTAGTCGAATATCTGCCTCCTGTATATCCACTCGAGAACGCTCTTCCTTCTCAGAATCTCGGCCTGGATGCTGGGCTCGGTCGTTCCAGTCATCTTCGCTATCTCCTCAAGGACGGTCGATTTGCTGTTCGTTATGAAGTTATCCTTTACGGCAGACCATTCGAATATCCTGGCGCTCACAGGCCTTTCGTTCTCAAGCCCTGTTATCTCTATTATCTCGTTTGCGCGCCTTACGTCCTTGCCCTTTATCTTCACCCTCTGAAGGAAGATTATTATGTCCACGTTCTCTATCAGCGCAGGCGGAAGGGAGATGGGCGGCGTGACGAGCCTGTCTATGAGCTGCGTGAGCGAGGCGGCGTGTATCGTGGCTATCGACGGGTGGCCGGTGGCCATCTGCTGGAAGAGCACGAACGCCTCCTTTCCCCTGACCTCTCCTACGACCAGATAGTCCGGCCTCTGCCTGAGGCTGGACTTCAGCAGGTCGAACAGCGTGACCTCGCCGACCTTGCCCTTTACAGAGAGCGGAGACCTCGCAACCTCAGGTACCCAATGCGTGTGGGGGAGCCGAAGTTCCGGCGTGTCCTCAATCGACAGTATCTTGAGGTTGGGCCTTATGAAAAGGGAGAGCGCATTGAGTAGCGACGTCTTTCCTGTCGCCGTGCCTCCGGATATCAGTATGGATTTGCCGTTCTCTATCGCAAGCCACAGATATGCGAGCTGCAGGCTGTCCACTGTTCGGTACTGTATCATGTGGGTAGGCGTCAGCGGGTACGAGGTGAACTTCCTTATGGTGAAGTTCGAGCCCCTTCTTGCTATGTCGGTGCCCATCGTGCACTGCACCCTGCTTCCGTCGGGAAGCGCGGCATCCAGCAGTGGGTCTGCCACGGATATGGACTTTCCGCACTTCTGGGCAAGCTTCAGTATGAACCTGTCGAGGTCTGTATTGTTCTCGAACCAGAGGTTCGTCCTCAGGGGTCCGAGCTTGGGATTTCGGTGGTATATGTATATGGGAACGTTGTGCCCGTCGCATGATATGTCCTCTATCTCAGGGTCTCTCATGAGGGGCTCTATTATACCGAGGCCGAATATCTCCTTTTCTATGCTGTACAGTATAGTCGGTATCTTGTTTTGGCTTACGTTTGGGAATTCCTTCAGGGACTTTCTGACCTCGGCTGTCAGAACCTCCTTGGCCTTGACCTCGCCAAGCCTTGAGAAATCGACGTCGAGCCTTTCCTCTATATCCTTTTTCACATCCTCAACGAGCCTCCTGTCCTCAGGAGTCAGCCTGGGTTCTATTATGTTGTAGATCAGGGAGCCCACCCTGTCGTCCCATCGTATATGTGCCTGTGCGACGGCTTCCTTTCCAGGCGCCGGGTTCTGAGGTATGAGGGGATACTTCATGTCGACGCCCTTCAGCTCCTGTACGGTCCACGGCATCGAGAAACGCATCTTTGCAGTCACGACGTCGCTCTTTGGGAGGTCTATGCCGTGCTCTGCGGATTCCTTCTGTATGAGCCTCTTTCCCGTCATGCTCTCGATGTCTATCTTGACACTCGTGTCCTTTGTTCCCCTCTCGTCGGAAAGCATCACAGGTATGGGAGAGGCCCCCCTGTCATAGAAATGGCCTTTCGTCTTTCTGCCGCTCTTTGCCTTGTAGCCCTTCTTGAAGCGCTTCGCTATGTTTTTGGGCCTTGGACTGCCGCTGCTCTCTGCATTTTCCTTTTTTATTTTCGGCAGCTTAAGCTTCATAAAAACCCCGTAAAAGGCAGCATGCAATCACACACAGGCAGCCGCCTCTTCACTCTATTATAATATTATAACCCCTCTTATAAATTATAATTTCACCCCTACCGCTTGTCGTTTCTCCTGAAAGATGATATTGCCCTGAAAGTCCCGTTCCTATCAGGTTCATCCTGGTTATCGACTTTTGGTCAGTTTCCTTTGTAAGTATGAGCAGGTCCGTATCGTTTATACTTATATCGTACCTCTCCCCGCCTATGTCCTTTGGTATGCTGACCACCAGGCTCGTGTTCATGTTGTCAATTCTGGTAATCTCGGTTATGTGGGAGTAAAGGACGTTTCCCAGCGCGACGAGGTTGTCATTTGTGGATATGTAGCTGAAATGCCCCTGATACAGCTGGAATATACCAAAGCATGCCACGAATATGGCAACAGAAATGCCGAAAAGAAGCACCTGCTCGAAAACACGGCTCTGTCCCTTCATACCAATAATATCGCGTGGATACGTTATATTTCTGGGCTGCGTATCATGACACAACTATGTCTATGTTCGTCAGCTTCAGCTCGCCTTCGTTCTGCGCCCCGCCAGGAACGCTGTTTGTGCCCGAATAGGACACGCTTATCTGGTTGTTGCCGCTCTTGCCGGCATCATTGAGTGATATTCTGTATCCAGCAGGTGGATAAGTGTCGTCAAGCAGCTCCCTGTAATGGAGCCTGAGTGTCATTATGTACTGGTCGTTCTGCCTCTCGCCTGAAAGCGTTATGACCCTTGGGGACTTCCCGTATTCTCCGGGGTCGTTCTGCTCGAACGTGTCGACTGGTATGGGCTCTGCGCTCTCGCCTATGTCAATCATTGCATGGGTTGTAAAGAACCTGTACAGGAGGTCTTCGGTGTCTTCCTCAACTGTTATGGAAGAGCCGGATATCCTCGGGACGGACATGGACTTGCTGCCCCCGTTCCTTGCAACCTCCACAATGTTCTTGTCCAGTTGTATTATGAACGCCTCTGCGCTGTCTATGTCAGCGAGCGTGGCCCGCTTCTCTATCATAGGCTTTCCCCAGAAGTAGGCTGCTCCGGCGAGTGATATTACGATGCCTGCTATGAGAACCATTGAGATTGCTTGCACCTGGCCCTTTGGCATAAGATATCAACATGTCTAGAAAGTTGAATTAAGGGCACACGATCCTTGCTGTCTGCGCCCTCGTGGAACCCGTGACGATTCTGAGCGTGCACGCCGTCGTGCACACACCGCCGCCTGTCGTGTCTTCTGTCCACTTTGCCTGCGAGCTTATGTCTATCTCGGTTATAAGGTCTGTGGTGGTGGGCGTCTGGGAGGGAAGCGACCAGTAGCCTTCTACGGTGTTACCCGTGTCCTGGTCCACTATCGTTATCTCACCAACTGGCACAGGCGCAGAACCCATATTGCCTATTATTATTACTCCCGTGTCTCCTGCAACACAGAAGTAGTCTATGAGCTCTACGCTCCTGCTTGTCAGTGTTCCCATATATCCACTCAGATAGCTCCACGCTGCAGTCGAGAGCGCTACTGTTATTAGCAGCAGGACTATTATAGCAATCACCGGTGTTATACCTTTTCTGGCCATAATCATCAATCCTTATGTACTATCATCTTCTGTACATGTTCGCAAAGCCCATATATAGTCTCTTTAATCTCTTGTCTATGGTCTCCATCGCCGTCAGCATCACCTGATTGGCCTCCAGCGACTTCTGGTTCTGCTCGACCATCTGTGTCAGCTTGTCGACCATGGGCTTCATAGCCTCCGGGCTTATGCCTGCGCCTGCCCTTTCCTCTTCCTCCGAGGCGACCCTGAGGAGGTCCATGAACTCGTTCATAGTCTCCACAAGCTTGTCCATCTTCGTCGGTATCTTGCTGAGCTCGTCACGGAGCTCGGCATTCGCTTTAACAACGTCGTCTATTATCCTCTGGTTGCTCTTCACAAGCTCTATGACCTGCTCCATCAGCTTCTGCATCTGAGAACCGGATGACGTGTCTTCCATCTTTTCAAGACGTTTCTCAAGTCTTCTTATGGGAGAAGTCGGTATTACCTCATACTCTTCGCTGGTCATGTATAATAATTGACCGATGTCCAATATAAATATTTTAAAAAGGAATGGCACTAAGCGCGCTCTACATCATGCCTGGCATTCCACCGGGTGGCATGGGGGGCATTCCTCCTGAAGGGCCACCGTCAGAGCCGCCGCTCGATGCAATTATGTCGTCTATCCTGAGTATCATCTCTGCAGCCTCTGTCGCGGACTTTATGGCCTGCAGCTTTATCTTGAGTGGCTCGACGACACCTTCCTTTAGCATATTAACTACCTTGCCGCTGAACACGTTCAGTCCACTTGACGTCTTGCCCTTCTCGTGCTCTGAGCGCAGCATAGCGAGCTTGTCGATGGGGTCGAGGCCGGAGTTCTCTGCAAGACTCCTTGGTATGACCTCCACTGCGTCAGCGAAAGCCTGTATGGCGAGCTGCTCCCTCCCGTTGAACGACTCGGCATACTTCCTCACGGCCTTGGACACCTCTATCTCGGGTGCTCCCCCGCCCGGGACGATTTTTCCGAGCTCAAGTGCCGCAGCAACATCTTTTATCGCATCTTCAAGTGCCCTCTCGACCTCGTCTACGACATGTTCTGTACCGCCCCTTACCAGGATTGTGACAGCCTTGGGCTGCTTGCACTTCTCAACGAATATCATCCTGTCGGTCCCGACCTTCCTCTCTTCGACGTTCCCTGCGTTTCCGAGGTCATCCTTTGAGAGTTCTGGTATGCTGCTCACAACCTTAGCTCCGGTTGCCATAGCGAGTTTATCCATATCAGATTTTTTGACCCTTCTTGCCGCCATTATACCCTTCTTTGCGAGCAGGTGCTGCGCCATGTCGTCTATGCCCTTCTGGCAGAGGACAACATTAGCACCAGACTTTACAACAGAATCAACTATAATCTTTATCATGTTCTCTTCCTCGTCAAGGAATGCGTGCATCTTTTCTGGAGAGTCTATGCTTATCTTGGCATCACTTTCAAGCTCCTTCACTTCCATTGCTGCATCTATAAGGGCGATCCTGGCGTTCTTTATCGCCTTTGGCATACCTGTGTGGACCACTTCCTTGTCTATGAGTATGCCCTCTATGAGCGTGGTATCGGATATGGAACCGCCATGTTTCTTTTCAACCTTTATGTTGTCTACATCGACTGTGACGTTCTTTTCTGCACCTTCCGCAACCTTCTTCACAGCGCTCACGCATATGTCAGCGAGGTAGTCGGACGCCCTCTCAGCGGATTTCCCGGTCATGGCAGTGTTTGCTATCTGGACGAGTATCTTGTCGTCGTTTATGGAAATGTTTGTCGCAAACTTCTCAAGAACGTCTATGGCCTTTACCTTCGCGAGCTTGAAGCCCCTCGTTACTATTATTGGGTGTATCTCCTGGTCGAGGAGCTCTCCCGCCTTCTTGAGAAGCTCGCCTGCCAGTACGACTGCGGTTGTCGTTCCGTCGCCCACTGCCTCGTTTTGGGCCTTCGCGACCTCGACCATCATCTTTGCCGCAGGATGCTCTATCTGCATCTCCTCAAGTATCGTGACGCCGTCATTTGTTATTGTTATGTCGCCAAGAGAATCGACGAGCATCTTGTCCATACCCTTCGGACCGAGCGTCGTTTTCACCGTATCTGCGACAGCCTTTGCCGCAGCTATGTTATTCACTTGCGCGTCTCTTCCCTTTGACCTATTCGTGCCTTCCGGCATTATTATGATCGGCTGCATCCCACCTTGCATACCATTTGACATAAAATCACCCCTTAAGTTGTCTTTATTGTTACCATCAAACATCGTAACAGACTTGTAAGAGTAATAATCGAACGCTAATTTAAATGTTTTTGCCTTTAGATGACTGGCCACCGGTCGATTTGCGGTAAATCTTTAAAAATTATAAACAATTAAAATCTAGAGAAACAAAACATAACGGATGGGCCCATAGCTCAGCTTGGCTAGAGCGCCAGTCTTATAAGGCCGCCAGACGTTTCAGTCTCGGCGTAGAAGCTGAAGGCCCGGGGTTCAAATCCCCGTGGGCCCATCTCATTTTAATCATACGTTCAATTGATTCTCATGCGAGTCATAGCAGACCTTCACTTGCACGGGCCTCATTCGAGGGCCACGAGCAGGGACACCACGATAGAGCTCCTTGAGAAGTATGCGAGCATGAAGGGCGTCAACCTTCTCGGCACAGGGGACTTCACGCATCCTGCATGGCTCTCGGTCCTTGAGAAGAAACTCACCGAGGACGGAACTGGAATACTGAGGAGCAGCACAGGTTTCAGCTTCATGCTGACGTCTGAGATATGCAACATATACACCGATGGCGGGAAGGCGAGGAAGGTCCATAACGTCATACATGCCCAGGATTTTGATACCGTGAGGCAGGTCAACGAATTCCTCTCGCGTCACGGAAGGCTCGATTACGACGGAAGGCCTATGTTTAGTGGCATGACATGCCCGGAGCTCGTAGAGGGGTTGATGTCCATATCGAAAGACATAGCGGTCGTGCCTGCCCACGCATGGACGCCATGGTTCGGGGTGCTTGGCTCGAAGTCAGGCTTCGATTCTATAGAGGAGTGCTTCAAGGACCAGTCGAGGTATATTTTTGCTATAGAGACGGGGATGTCCAGCGACCCTGCCATGAACTGGAGGGTATCGTCTCTCGACAGATATGCGCTCATGTCCAACTCCGATGCGCATTCATACTGGCCATGGCGCATAGGCAGGGAGGCGAACGTCTTCGAGCTTGGAAAGCTGTCATACGACTCTTTATTCTCTGCAGTCAGGGATAAGGACGATGGAAGGTTCATTTCCACAGTAGAGGTCGATCCTTCATACGGTAAGTATCATTTCGATGGGCACAGAGAATGCAATGTGCGCCTGGAGCCTTCGGATACCATTAAGGCCGGGGGAGTATGTCCTGTTTGCAGGAAGCCGCTCACAGTAGGCGTCATGAGCCGTGTGGAGGAGCTCTCTGACCGCCCGGCGGGTTTTGTCCCCGAGGGAGCTGTCCCTTTCAGGACGCTGCTCCCGCTTTCGGAGGTCATATCGGCAGTGATGGGCATCAGACAGCTTTCTTCTAAGAAGGTCTGGGAGCAGTACAATAGGCTCGTCGGGGCCTTCGGCTCAGAGATTGAAGTCCTGACGAACGCTGAAAGGGAAAAAATAAGCGAAATTTCGGGCAATAAGCTTGCTGATGCCGTATGCGGCATACGCGAGGGCAAAATGGCCGTGGACCCCGGTTATGACGGCGT
>CAZGWZ010000017.1:0-13143 GCA_964529545.1 uncultured archaeon | reverse complement strand
TTAAAGGTTTACGCCGATAAATAGAGATAAACGAAGTGATATTATGATAATTCCTGTAAGATGCATGACGTGCGGAAAGCCCGTAGGACAGTACTGGGAAGAGTTCAAGGAGAGGACCAAGAAGGGTGAGGACCCGAAGAAGGTCCTTGACAGCGTAGGGCTCGAGAGGTACTGCTGCAGGTCCCTTTTCCTCACGCACGTCGACCTGACCGCAAAGATCGGCCAGTTCAAGTAGATTCCCGATTCTTTTTGAAAAGAAGCAGTTTACTCAGAATCTCCAGTACGGCGTGAATATCCTTATTATCGCCTGGGCCGTGCAGCCTATGGACACTATAAGATTTAATACGAACATGGCCGTAAGCGACCATGCGAACTCCACGCCGAATGCTGTGACGAGCCAAGGAAGGAAGTTGAACCACGTAAGCCATGCGTAGAGTATGACCCCGACCACGGGTATGAAGCCCAGCAGGAGCGTTATGCCGAGCACGACCTGTGCGATTATGGCTATCGGGACGCCCGCGATGCCGTACGTCAGCGCGCAGAAGACAATCCCGAGAACTAGCGATATGGCGTTAGAGTACGCATAGAGCTTTTTCTTTACCATGTTTATCTTTAAGCCTCGATTATTTAATATATTGCAGAAGCCTAAAGATAAATAACTGGTTCGCATGAGCATCCTTTCCGTGCATATCGAAGACGTCACTGCAACTTCGGACATAGGGGCAGACATACCGATAGGAAAGCTCTCAGGCGAGGAGAGCGGGACAGGATATTCCACGGAGGATGCAAACGGCGCCGTATACAGGGTCAGCGAGCCCAAGGCAGTCGCTCTCATATTCTCCTCAGGAAAGATCGTTTGCACCGGCTCCAAGAGCGTCAGGGACGCAGAGGCAGCGATGAGGAAGGTCTTCGAGAAGATAAGGGGCGTAGGCGTTGACGTCTCTGACAAGACGGAGATCAGGATAGAGAAGATAATAGCTGCGTTCACCACCAAGGGCGCGGCAGACCTCTCAAAGATATCCTCATCCCTCGAGGGCTCGGAGTACGACCCGGTAAAGTTCCCCGGGCTCATATACAGGATGGAAGGAACGGACGCGGAGTTCCTGATAACCGACAGGGGCAGGATAATATGCACGGGCGCCAGGAGCATAAAGGACATACAGTCATCCTTCAAGAGACTCAAGGAGAAGCTTGAGAAGGCGGGCTTCAGCGTGGACCTCGCCTGAGTTCCTTTTTATGATAACCGTCCCTGAGATGCGCGAGGTCGAGAGGAGAGCAGTCGAGACAGGATTCGACGAGTCCCTCATGATGGAGAACGCGGGCGCCAACGCCGCAAGGCTGGTGAACTCCGCCATAGATCTGAAATGGAAGAGCATACTGGTCTTCTGCGGCACCGGCAACAACGCCGGAGACGGACTTGTGTTCGCCAGGCATGCGATCATACTGGGAGCGAAGGTCAGCCTCTACTTCGTCCGCGGTACCGAGAGGCTCAAGATGCTCGCAAGGAAGAACCTAACAGTGCTTGAGGGCATGCACGTGGTCATCGTCGAAGACCCGTCCATAGGAAACCCGTACGACATGCTCGTGGACGCCATGCTGGGCACAGGGATAAAGGGCGACGTGAGCGAGGATTTTTCCAGGGCGATAGAGGCGTTCAACTCCATGGGAGGGACGAAGGTCTCGCTTGACTGTCCTTCTGGCCTGGACGCCGATTCGGGAAGGTGTCTCGGAAGATGCGTCAGGCCTGACATGACGGTGACGTTCCACGACGCAAAGCCCGGCCTTTCAAAAGACAACTCGGGCCGCATAATCATAGCCGGCATAGGAATCCCTCAGAGTATCGGATGAGTTGAAACGAAGCATTTAATAATGAATCATTCAAAAGGTTAACAGGTGTGCAAATGAACATATGCTATCTCTACCTGCACAGGTTCGCAGGCAAGGGCTCCGGAAGGTACATGCAGTCCCTCATCAACTATCTCAAGGTGAGGAACTACAAGCTCTTCCTCGTCGAGGGGCTCAGGTCCAAGCACACGGTTCTCCAGGGCGTCAACGTGAAGTACGTGCATTTTCCTTTCCAGGTGCCCGTGTACTCCGGGAGGGCGGACGTGAAGAAGAACGTCAAGATATCAGAAATCCCGGATTCCCAGTTCCAGAACATAGCATCGAGGTTCACAGAATGGGAGATAAAGATACACGAGAAGCACGGGCTTGACATAGCCCATGCGAGCCATGCAAGCATACTCCCCTTCGCTGCGTGCAACGCCAAGAAGATAAGCGGCATACCGTACGTTGTCACCGCCCACGGGGCAGGCATGACATCTTCACTGGAGAGCAGGAGGAACAAGGAGATTGCGATACACGGCCTCACGGAGTCCGAGAAGGTGATAGCTAACAGCCAGTACATAAAGAACGGCCTTATAAGGGACCTTGGCATCAAGAGCAACAAAATAAAGGTCATATACCCTGGCGTCGACACCAACTTCTTCCGGCCGGCCACCAAGAGGATAAAGGCCGCAGCGAAGAGAAGGTACGGCTGCGAGGGGAAGAGGGTGGTCCTCTCGTCAGGCTTCTTCGAGAAGGAATCCGGATTCCAGTACCTGATAGACGCGGCCAAGATATACGAGAAGGAGAACCCGGAAATAGCCACCATAATATCGGGCCAGGGCTCGTATCAGAAGGATCTCGAGAGGCTCATAAAGAAGAACAACCTCAAGAACACCAAGATAGCCGGATGGCTCCTCAAGAAGGAGCTCGTCAAGCTTTACGGTTCCGCGGACATATTCGTCAGGCCTTCCATAGTGGACGAGCCGTTCGGGCTCGTGCCGGTAGAGGCGCTGTCCATGCACACCCCTGTCATAGCAACGAAGAAGGGCGGCATCCCCGAGGTTGTGACAAACGACGTCGGGGAGGTCATAGAGGCCGGCTCCGCAAAGGCGATAGCGGATGCAGTTCTCAAGAGGATAAACGACGAGGAGTGGCTAAAGAAGAAGGGAGACAACGCAAGGAAGAGGGTCATGGAGAGGTTCTCGTCAAACGTCCGCGGAAGGGAGATGGAAAGGATATACAGGAATGCCATCTCCTAGCTTATACGGACATTTCCATTCCATGACGCCATTCTTATAATCGGCCTTTGGTATTCTGTTTTTAGGGTTCATTGAACTAGACAAAAGGTTAAGCGTTTAAACATCTTTTTTTAAGTAACCAAAACGAATAGTATTTGACCGGTGGGACAGATGAACATATGCTACCTATACCTTCACAGGCTCTCAGGAAGGGGTTCAGGTAGATATATGCAGTCTCTTCTTAAGTACTTCAAGGAGAAGAAGTACAACATATCGATAATAGAGGGAATGAGGACAAACCTCTCCATACTCAGCGACATAGACATGAGATGCCTGACGCTGCCTTTCCAGATACCCGTCTATCAGGGGAGGGGCGACGTGAAGAAGAACGTCAAGATATCAGAGATCCCGGATTCCCAGCTCTTCGGCGTAGTAAGAAGGTTCATCGACTACCAGATAGACATAAACGAGAGGATGAGGCTCGATATAGTCCATGCGAACCATGTAAGCGTGCTTCCTTATGCTGCCTCTGTCGCCAAGAGGGTGACTGGCGTTCCCTACGTCATCACTGCGCATGGGACCGGGATGCTTTCGTCCCTTGAGAGCAAGAGGAACTTCGAGATTGCCAGGATCGGCATAGATGAGTCTGAGAAGGTCATAGCAAACAGCAAGTTCACGAAGGGGGGGCTCGTAAGGGACTTCGGCATCAAGAAGAACAGGATAAAGGTCATATACCCTGGCATCGACACAGACGTCTTCAGCCCGGTCTCAAAGAGGGTGAGGGCAGCGATAAGAAGGAAATACGGCTGCCACAACAAGAGGCTGGTCCTGGCTTCGGGCTACTTCGCAGAGGAGAAGGGCTTCCAGTATCTGCTGGAGGCAGCGAAATCCTACGAGAAGGAGGACAAGGACATCGTGACCCTCATAACTGGGCAGGGACCCTACGAGAGCGAGCTCAGAAAGCAGATCAAGGCCCATGGCCTCAATAACGCCAGGATACTCGGTTGGGTGCTCAGGAAGGACCTGATAAAGCTCTATGCGGCTGCAGACCTGTTCGTGACCCCTTCCATATGGGAGGAGCCCTTCGGTCTCGTATCCGTCGAGGCGCTGGCCTCAAGGACGCCTGTAATAGCGACCAGGATGGGCGGGATACCGGAGATAGTGACAAGGGACGTGGGCGAGCAGATAGAGCCGAAGTCATCGGAGGCCATAAAGGAAGCGGTGCTCAACAGGATAAACGACCAGTGCTGGCTCAGGAAGAAGGGAAAGCGCGGAAGGGAACGGGTGATAGAGCACTTCTCTGCCAAGGTCGGCGGAAGGGAGACGGAGAAGGTGTACATGAAGGCAGCAGGCAAGTCCTGAGCGCTGCCAGTCGTCTAGAAGCAGCCGAAACAGTCCATCTCCTGCTTTGTGACAGATAGGTCGTGTGTGCCTATCTCATAGTTCAGCTTCATTATCCAGTCTTTCATGTCCTTGCCGTTAAGCCTGCCGTTAACGCATCCGTATTCGTTGCATAACGCGTTTATCTTGTCAAGGTAAGCGCTGATGTCGTCAAGCTCTCCGTTGCCGTTGTATCTGCCGCTAGACCTGATGTTATCGACGCGCTTCTTCAGCGAAACGTAATGCAGTATGAGGTTGTTTACCATATCGTTGTATTTCCCGTTCTTGCCGTTGAAGCACTCGATGTCGCCATTGCCTATCCATGAAGTCGTCCCATTGGAATCAAGCGTGGATATCCATTCCGGGTTCCTGCAGCTTTCCGCTATAGATGATATGTTGTGCAGTTCAAGGTCTCTTGAGGCGTAGAGCATGTCCGCGAGCCTGCACAGGTATCTCGTCCCCTCACTTGCAGAGAGCCCGTAATCCCCGAAATTCAGCGTGCCTCCTATTACGACCCTCTTATCGCCACTGCTATACCTTACATCCGGCGAATCCATATACCTTCTGATGTCATCCACGGTCTCTTCCGGGCTCCTCCACATCCTTATCTTGTCGTTCCTCGGGACGAGCTTCACTCCCCCGATATTGAATATCTTCTTCTTGGAATGGTCATTAAGCTTGGTCCCGTCGATTATGACGTAATCGAACCCTTTGCTTGAAACGCTCTTTGCGGCCTTGAGGTTGAATATGCATTCCGGAGGGAACAGTCCTTTTGGGCTCTTGCCATAGCCATCTTTCAGGATTCTCCTGCTCTCATCTATCTCCGGACATGTCACGTTCTCCATGTAATTGTCCCAGAGCCTCTCATCCTCGCTTTCGCATGAACCCAGCGGGACCAGAGGCATGCTGTTCATGCCTGTCGTGCCTATCTCCGGGGAGTCTGGATTCATCTCCCCGCATTCCTCGGGAAACATCTTCAGCATCTTGTCGTATATCAGGGGCCGCCTTTCTTTTATGTACCTGAGCGTGGAGCCCCTGAAGAAATAGGTGTATGGTGCACCCTGGGAGTGAAGCTCGTTGAGCTTCCGTCCGTGACCGTCGAGTATTGCGTTGTCCGCATTCCTGTTAGCTACGAGGAACAAACCCACGGAGGCCATAATATAATTGGTTAACGGACTAATATATTCTTTTTTAAGTCCTGCCGCTGCCTGTGAACCCGGAGTGCCCAAATTTATTATATCGGGACGAATAAATTGTTATGAGCAAACCGAATTCTCAGGACCACATACGAAAGGACATATTCGAAAGGGAGGTCATAATAGCGGGCAAACGATCCAAGCGTCCCGGGGCCAGTACGGCCAAGAAGCCGAAGTCCGGCAAAGACAAGTGCCCCTTCTGCCCGGGAAGCGAGGGCATGACAGGAGAGACGCTCCTCGCCCTTCCCGACGCCAAGAATTGGAAGGTCAGGATATTCCCGAACAAATTCCCCGTGGTCTCCTCCAACAGCTTCAGGCGCATGGGACGGTATCCATATCTGTCTTACACACCCAGGGGGAGGCACGAGATAATGGTCGAGACCAGGAACCACAACCACGAGTACGAGGACATGAAACCGGAAGATCTCGCGATGGTGTTCAAGGCGCTCAAGATACGATACGAGGAGCTCATGTGCATGAAGGACATAAACTACGTGACGATATTCAAGAACAGGGGAAGGAAGGCAGGCGCGAGCATAGCCCACACCCACACCCAGATAATAGCATCCCCGCTCTTCCCCGAGGTCATATCCAAGGAGATGGACGAATCAGAGGACTTCTTCAAGAAGGAGAAGAAGTGCGGAATCTGCACGATAATCGAGCAGGAACTCAAGAACAAGGACAGGATAGTGACGCACAACTCAGACTGGATATGCCTGTGCCCTTACTCTTCCACATGGCCGTATCAGCTGTCATTCATACCCAAGCGGCACTTCTCCGAGCTGACGGATGCGGACGACAGCGAGCTCGAGAGCCTCGCGCGCATAGTCAAGAAGGTCTTCACAGCATTCTCGTTCCTCTTCAAGGACCTTCCCCTCAACATGATGTACCACAACTTCCCGAAATCAGAGCTATGGCATTTCCAGATACAGCTTTATCCGAGGCTCATGATACAGGCAGGGTTCGAGTTCTTCGGCCTGAACATAAACACCAAGCCGCCTGAAGATGCCGCTGAGGAACTCAGGAAAGCGATAGCAAGCCTTGGAAGCGACAGCTGACAGAAAAATCTTCACGACTTCAGCATCTTCCTGTATATCTTCTCGTACCCGTCCGTCATGGCGCCTATGCTGAACTTCTTCTCCACCCAGCGCCTGCAGTTCTTCGGGTCTATCTCGTCTACCTTCTTCGCATACTTGAGGAAATCGTTGTAGTTGTCCGCTATGAAGCCGGTCTCGCCGTGCTTTATTATCTCAGGGACCGAGCCCCTGTTCATGGCAACGACCGGCGTTCCGCATGACATAGCCTCTATCATCACGAGACCGAACGGCTCGTCCCACTGTATGGGGAAGAGGAGCGCCTTCGCGTTCTGGTACATCTCAAGCTTCTTCTTGAAGTTCAGGACGCCGTTCATTATTATCCTTTTCCCGTCAACCTTGGGCCTTATGTACTTCTCGACCCAGGCCTCCTGCTTTCCCTTGTCGTACTTGCCTGTTATGTAAAGTCTGGTCTTCAGCCTGTTGGCCACCCTTATCGCTATGTGAGGCCCCTTGTGTACGTATATGTTCCCGAGGAACAGGAAGAAGTCCTTCTTCTCCTCCTTGAACCTGTACCTGTCCGTGTTCGTGGAGTTGTAGACCACGCCGCCGTACCTGAGCCCCCTGAGCCTCCTGCTCTGGTTCCTGCTTATGAACGCATAGTAGCAGGAGTTCTTGAAGAACTCGAATTCCATCTTCCTCCTCTGCGGGTTTATGTAGTCGTTATGGAGAGTCGTGAGGACAGGGGTCTTAACAAACCTGGACAGCGCCATGCCGTACTCGGACTCATGGTTGTGTATTACGTCTAAGTCGTCTGCGTCATCAAACGCCCTGCATGCCTGTGTAAGCATTATTATAGGGTTGTAGTGGTCTATCCCTACAGAAGTCCTGTAAAGGAATTTGAGCGTGCCCTTGGTCCTCGAATCGCCGGTGGCATAGAGCGTTACCTTGTGCCCGCGCCTGACGAGCTCCTCTGTGAGCTTGTTCACGACCCTTTCTGTCCCTCCGTATCCCTTTGGCGGAGTTGAGATAAGAGGCGCTGCAAGCTGCGCAATCTTAAGTTTCTTCATTTTTCTCTGTTAATAATTGTGAACTTTACACATAAAAGTGTAGTAATGTGTCACGCTTTTATGTCACCTGAATTATAAATTAATCAATGAAAGTCGCCATACTAGCATATGAATTTTATCCTTTCAATCTCGGAGGCCTCGGCACGCATCTCAGGCACCTGTCCGACGGCCTGAAAAGCATGTGCGACCTTGAGGTCTTCCTTCCGTTCAGCATGAAGGCGCCCGGCATAAAGCTGATTGAAGTGCCTGTGAAGGACGCGAAGAAGTACGTCACCCAGGGATACAAGCTCGAGAAGGTAGTAAGGTACAACAAGATGCTTCCAAAGAAGTTCAGGGAATTCCCTGCGGATGTCGTTCATGCCCACGACTGGGTCACGGCCGACGGCGGCAGGAGGATAAAGGAGGAGTTCGGGGTCCCTCTCGTGGTGACCATCCACTCCTCTATAAAGGGCAAGAAGAAGCTGACTGGAAGCTTCGTCAAGGAGAAGGCTGTGCTGGAGAGGTCGCTTTATTCCGCGGACCGCTACATAGCAGTCAGCAGGAACCTGAAGAGGGAGCTTGTGGAGCTCTACGGGCTTGACGCCAGGAAGATAGACGTTGTATACAACGGCATAGAGTACGAGAAGTTCCGCAGGGGGCCTGACGGGAAGTACATATTCTTCATCGGACGGATAGACCAGATGAAGGGCGTCGAGTTCCTGGTGGAGGCGTATTCCATGATAAGGAAGGAGATACCGCACAGGCTGCTTCTCTGCGGCACCGGCAACAAGGAGTACGGCAGGTTCATACGCGACAGGATAACCGAGCTGGGCCTGGACGAATGCGTGGAAATACGCGGGAGGCTCACGGAGAGCGAGGTCCTGAAGCTGTACTCCGAGGCCTCGATAGTCGCGCTTCCGTCCATCTATGAGCCCTTCGGCATAACGGTCCTGGAGGGCATGGCAAGCGGCAAGGCGGTCATAACCACGACCAGGAGCGGCGCATCCGAGATAGTCGACAACTGGAAGAACGCCGTCGTGGTCAGGCCCGGAGACCCAAGGGACCTTGCAGATGCCATGAAGAAGCTCCTCACGGAGAGCGCCCTCAGGGAAGGCATATCAAGGAATGCCAGGGCGCTGTCGAAGAAGTATTCATGGGACATGATAGCAAAAGAGACTCTCAGTGTCTACGGCAAGGTAGCCTAGAATCCGGAGTAAAGGGACGACAGCCTGTCAGCCACGTTCTCCCATGAGAATTTCTTCTCCGCACGCGACCTTCCCTTCTTTGCGAGGCTCTCCAGTTTCCTCCTGTCCCGGAGGAGGCCTGTCACAGCCTTTGTTATCGAATCCGGACTTTCCGGCTTTATCAGGACGCCCGCATCCTCTATTACCTCCGGTATGCCGCCGACCTTCGTCGCTACCACTGGAGTGCCGCATGCCATGGCCTCGACGAGCGTCATTCCGAACGCCTCGTACACCGCCGGATGGACGAGCATCGTCGCCTCCTGGAAGTACCTTATCAGCTCGTTCTCGTTGAGAACATCTATGAACGTCACGCCGTCTGTGCTCTCCTTCCTGGCCTGCCGTACGTATTCGCTCTTCTCGTTCCTCCTTCCGGCTATCTGGAGCTCGGCTTCCGGGAACTCCTTCCTGATGTCCCGGAATGCCCTTATGAGGTATATTATGCCCTTCCTCGGCACGAAGTTGCCCACGAAGAGCAGCCTCGTCCCGGGAGGCTTCTTCTTCGGTACGTACCTCTCCACGTCCACGCCGTTATAAACTAGCTCCAGCTTGCTCTTCGGCACGCCCTTCTTAAGGTAGTACCTGTACAGGTCCTTTGAGACAGTCACGACCATGTCCGCCATTCCTATGCCCTCGAAGAACTCAGGGAACAGCGGATAGCTCTTTGTCAGGCCTTCGACCCGGTTGTGCAGGTGCATTATCACAGGCTTCTCCGGCCTGGTGTAAACCAGGTACTCGGGCCTCTGGTGGAAATGGAAGAGGTCGGTATCGTGCCTTTCTATCTCCTTTCTCAGATAATGGACGTAGGACAGCGACGTCATGTGCCTTCCGTTGAGGTAGCTCCTGGAAGGCGACATCTTCAGGTACTTTCCCAGGTAATCCCTCTCAAGCCCTGCCATCCTCTTGAAGAGCGTGCACATGGGGGAGAGGTATACGAATTCGGTGTTCTTTATGGCCATCCTTTCCTTTGCCGGAAGGGATATTATCCTGAACCTGTATCTGTCGTTCAGCCTCGATACGACTTCCACTATCCACTTCTCCACGGCTCCCCAGCCTGTCGGAGGTATTGATACGACCTCGTTTCCGACCATTGTGACAGTCCTGACAGCCATAACTCACGTTTTATTGTTGTCCAGGATTCCTTAAAAGATAAGAAGAAGCTTCCGATATGTATCTTATGGGCGAAAAGGCGCCTTCTGGAAAGCACGTCATTCTTGGCACCGTCGAGAGGGGCGGGAGTGTATTCCTCCTCATGGACACAGAAATGGAGTATGAGAACAGCGCTTCTTACACTTCCGGGGATGAGACGAGGTTCGTTTCTGTCTTCCCCGCCGAGTTCGATGACTATGAAGGCTACAAGTCCGAGTGCCAGAAGAGGATAGCCGCCATAAAGAAGGCCCGCAGGTCAGGCAGGCTCGCCACAAGCTACGTCTTCAGTGACGGCGAGGAGGTGAAGATATCCGCAAAGCGGCCTGTCGTAGAGCGCTTCCTTTCCGGAGGGAGGGCGGCATCCTTCGCTGACAGGATATCCGGAATGGCTAAGGCTAAAGGCAAAGCCCGTGACGTCGTGACCGAGGAGTCCCTCAGGATGTTCTTCAGAAGGGACAGAGAAGAGATACTTTCAGACCTTTCGAAGGTCCGGGAAGACCTGTACTCCCACGACGACGAATGGAAGGCGTTCCTCAGGAAGAACGGGATGTCCGTCGCAGTCATATTGCCCACATACAACGAATCCAACTTCGAGCGCAACGTCCAGCTGGCCCTCAACGTCAGGGACGCGGGCCTTCTTGGAGAGATAATAGTGACAGACGGGTATTCGGTCAGGCACGAGCCCTCCGGCATTCTCAGAAGGCTCAGGAACCACGGAAGGGATGCAGACTGCGCTGTCATAAGGCAGAACGGCGCCGGGAAGGGCGAGGCGATAGAGGCTGCGGTGAAGTATGCGCTCTCCCGGGACCATGACTTCTGCATAATAGTTGATTCGGACAACATGCCCGCCCTCTCGAGGGTGATGCCTGACGCCCCAGTAGACATAGACTTAGAGTTCTTCGTCAGAAGCTTCATGCGTTCCATAATAGCCCGGGTGCAGGATGAAGGCAAGGATAAGGCGGGCTCTACGTTCTTCAAGGCATCATACATGCGCATGCCGCAGCTGAAGAAGAGCTTCGACCTCCGGTTCGGGATTGCGACGAGGGTCGTCAGGGACTTCTACATGAGAGCCTTCGGCACGGAGCATAACCTCTATGCGCTCAGCGGAGAGGTCGCCTTCGATCCCAGGTTCCTTCTTGAGAGGCTCAGCCTGAGAAAGGACATCCTGTCGCTCATGGGAATGAGAGACGAGCAGTACTGCGGCTCAAACGTTCCTGGCGGATTCTGCCTTGAGACCGTATGGAACTCGCTTATAGAAATAATGGGTCATGACGTCTGCTACGTCAACACGTACCTGCATCACCACGGCCCTGTCATAAAGTCCACAAAGACCGACATAGGCGAGCAGATAGGCGAGGTGCTCACGGGCACATTCGCCGGGATGCTCACAGGCCTTCTTTACAGCGGAAGCAGGGACGGATGGGTCGCGGCCCTCATGAAGAGCATACCACTTGAAGTCCTGAGGCCAGACAGGCCCGTGCTCGACCTCAGGGGCGGGAAGATAAGCAGCGGTGACATTTCATAATTCCCATTTAAAAGTTGGCCTGCAAACTATTCTCATGAACAAAAAGCTTTCCATTCCAGAGCCCATGAACAGCCTTATGGACGGCGTGCACCACAAGGCGCTGACCAACTTCTACGGAGCGCCCGGCACAGGCAAGACGAACCTGTGCCTTCTGCTCGCGATAGAGAGCATAAGAAGCGGCAAGGAGAAGGTCGTCTACATAGACACGGAGGGCGGGTTCTCGCTGGAGAGGCTCTCCCAGCTCACGCCAGACGCAGAGGACGTATACAAGAAGATGAGGATAATAGAGCCCAAGACGTTCAAGGAGCAGAGCCAGGTCATAAAGGGGCTCTCCTCGATAGACGCTGACATCGTAATACTAGACTCGGCTGCCGCCCTTTACAGGCTCGAGTACGCAGATCCGGACAAGGAGGCGCTCGAGGCAAACAGGGAGCTTAGCAAGCAGATGGCGGCGCTCTCGAACGTCGCCAGGGACAAGGACATACCCGTCATAGTCACGTCCCACACCTACAAGAACTGGGACACGGACAACCACGAGATAGTGGGCGGCGACGCGATAAAGTACTGGGCCAAGTCGGTGGTCTTCCTGGAACGCACAGGAAAGATGGCCGAAAGGAGCGCTACCGTCATAAAGCACCGCTGGATACCCGAAGGGAAGATGGTCAAGTTCGACATAGTGAACGAAGGGATAAAGCCTTCAGGCGGCTTCAGGATATTCTGAGATTCTAGTCGTCCTCTATCACGACCGGTCCTCTGTACGAGCAGTCCTTGCAGAAGTATATCATCCCGAGCTTACCGCCCATCCAGAGGGTCACATTGAGCGATTTGCACTTTGGGCACATCATTTGCTATCAGAATTATCTTCTTTTTCCTGGCTCTTAAGTTCACTGGCCTTCTTTATCTCTTTCTTGCCGTCGTAGTCGAATCCGTGCTCGACGCACAGCTTCCACGGCCTCCTTCCCTTGCTCTTTATCTCTATCAGGCTGAGGCCGCACTTGCACTGCTTGTCGATGACGTTTAAGAATCCCTTCTGCGGGACCGGGAACGAGTTCCTGCATTCGGGGTAGTTGTTGCATCCGGCGAACCTCTTCCCCGTCCTCTGAGAATAGACTATCATTATCTCGCCCTTGCCGCATTTGTTGCACCTTCCGACCCTGTTCTTCTCCTTCTCGTACTCCTTGACGGCCTCTCCTATCTCTTCCCCTATCTCCTTCTCCTCATTCTTGAACTTCGCAAGTATCACAGAGAGATCGCCCTCTGCCTCCTTTATTATCTCTTCCCTTGTCTTCTCTCCCTTCTCCACGCTGTCCATCTCGCCCTCGAACCTTCGCGTGAGGTCCACGGAGACTATCTCCGGACAGTGCTTCTCGAGCGCCTTCACGACTGCCCTTCCAAGTCCTGTCACTACTATGGACCTCTCCTTTATGTAGCCGCGCTCGTAGAGCGTGTCGAGTATGTTGGCCCTCGTCGCCTTCGTCCCAAGTCCCAGGTCCTCCATCTGCTT
>CAZGWZ010000016.1:0-13213 GCA_964529545.1 uncultured archaeon | reverse complement strand
ACAACAGCGCCGGCTACTCTGACGACAGCTCCGGGAGCGCCGGTGAGTTCTACCTTAGGACGAACGCTTCCATTGTGCTGAACACAAAGAATCCCGCATACGCACCCGACAAGCCGGTAAGCATAGACACGCCTGACTGGTGGGACGACTCATGGAAATACAGGACAAAGGTCAACATAACAGAGTCTTCGGGAACAGACCTGACCGACTATCAGGTCAACATATCCCTTAATACTGAGAACCTTATAGGAAAGGGAATGATGCAGGCCGATTGTGATGACATAAGGGTAGTCCTCACGAACAAGTCCGTAACGCGCACTGAATACACCCTGCTTCCCCACTGGATATGGAACGACTGCAACGAGGCTGATACTGTCGTGTGGGTGAATATGCCAAGGCTTGACGCCTACTCGGAGGTCTCTGTTGACATTTACTACGGGAATGCGTATGCGGGGGGAAGCGGTAATATAAGCTCTGCATTCGTGTTCGGCGACGACTTCAACAGGAGCGACGGTGCTCTTGGAAACGGCTGGTCAAGCGACTACGGGCCAGGTTCAATAAGCAAAGGCAGGATGAAGATAACATCGGGAACTTCCAGCGGCACCTACTGGAAGCAGGTGCACCACGGCATGGAGAAGCCATCATACGACTATGTCATAGAATTCAGCGCCAATCTCAGCCAGGCCAGCTCCAATGTGTTCACAAACTACTTCGGTGATGTGAACAACAGGAGGATGACCATGCTGTTCGGCGCAGACGGGATGATAAAGTACCTCGACGGCGCAGCCCTGCAGGACACCTCCAGGTCCTACTCCTCGAACACCGTATACGACCTTGGCATAAGGTACAATAAGTCTTCTGCCAAGATAGACTACTACGTAGACGGCGGCATCGAAGGGACCGACGCAGATCCCGGAACAGCGACCTACACGGACCAGATAGCATTCGGCGGCGTGTCCGGAAGCACCATATACATAGATGACGTGAGGATAAGGAAGGTCGCCTCAACCGAACCTGTTGTCGAAGTGTTTGGCGAGGAGAGCATAAACAGCATGATAACCAATACGGGAAGTACAGACATAAGCGGCTACCTAATAATGGAAATCAGGAACGGGACAGGAGACACTATATCCATCCGTGTGGATGACGTCTCTTCTGGATATCCGAGAAGCGTGGAGTCCGGGGGCATCATGAACCTCTCGTATGCATGGGACGCCGACCCATGGAACACGGACGGCAATGAAAGCGGCCACTATGAAGTTTACGTGGCTCTCGCAGGGCCGGACGGGACGGTGCTTAGAAACGACACGGGCTGGTGGATGAACGAGAGCCGTGCGTTTTACATAGACAGGCCTCCCGAGAGCGTCTCCCTGATAGAGCCTCATAACGCGACGTACACGGCAGACGGCATGACAGGATTCAACTGGACATCAGCAGGCGATCCCGACGGCGAGAGCGTGACATACTACCTGCAGATAGGTAACGACAGCGCATTCGATGTCATCATACTTGAGAAGGATGCTCTGACCGAAACAAACTACACTCTTCTCGGTTCAGAGGAGCTTCAGAACGGACTGTATTACTGGAGGGTCTATTCCTTCGACGGGAACCTCACCAACGCATCAGCCACATGGCAGTTCGAGGTTAATCCGACGCTTGCCGTCGGACTGACATTATCAGAGAACCTTACGATAGGCATAAACTGGACTGTCATATCATTCCCGGCCTACAACCTCTCAGCTGACGGCAACAACGACACCGGAATCACGACATACTATGCGAACATAAGCGCCGTGGGAACGACCGCCGACCTCTACATGAAGGCGGACGGGCCGCTGAACACGACAGGAGGGGATGAGATAGGACTGGGCAACGAGACATACAGCTACAACACTACAAACTCAAGCGTGCCGTCGCAGAAGAAGAGCCCGCTTTCGACGAACTTCATGATGATAACATCTGGTCTCGGTGACGGTGAGCAGGTCTATCTCAAGTTCTTCCTCACGGTTCCCGTGACACAGCCCTCGGGGACATACAGCAACGAAGTGGAGCTGAGAGTCGTGCCCAGCGGTTACACTCCATGAATCCCCGTTTTGATGGAACTCGCGGGCAGACTGGTTGATTTAAATAATTTAAAGTTTAAACATAAACTTATGGACTCTGACAGAGACATTATAGTCCTTATAGCAATCCTCGCCGTATCAACTACGGGACTCTTCACAAGCTTGCAGATGCCGAGCATAACCGGAGAGGCCACGAGTGCAAGCACCATATCCAGCGCTGTGATACAGAAGTACTTCTCTATAAACATATCAGGTAACCTCTCTGACGGCATAGACTTCGGAATTATAACCCAGCTTCCGGCGAACAACTGGAATGCAACGAAGAACTGGAACTACACGGGTGGCGGGGACGTGTGGCATAACGAGACGCTTTACTGGATAACCGTCGAGATGGACTCGAACACTCCGGTTGACCTGTGCATAATAACAGACGCCCTGAATACTAGCGGCGGGGACGAGATAGGAATAGGAAATTACACGTTCGCCAATAACCAGACGAACAACATGACCTGGCCTGGCGTGATAGACCAGTTCACGATGAACACGACCAACTACACCGCATCTGACTGGAACATACCGGTCGGTGAGAACAGCTACTTCAGGTTCTGGCTCGACGTTCCGGCTTCGACGGCGTCAGGAACCTACAACAACACGGTTACATTCCTCGGAAGGCCGACCGGGACAGCTTGCCCGTACTGAAGTTTAAACATTTAAATACGTTAAAGACGAATTAATATTCATGGAGAAAAGCGACAAAGTGATAATGTTTCTTTCAATCGCACTAGTCATATCGGCAGCAGGCTGGGCAACAAGCAGCCTGCCGATAATGTACAGCATAAGCGGCTCCGCCATATCCCTTTCACCTGAGACTCAGGTAATAATACAGAAGTACTTCTCTATAAACGCGTCCGGAAACCTATCATACGGCATAGACTTCGGTACCATAGAGTCGCTTCCGGCGAACAACTGGAATGCAACGAAGAACTGGAACTACACGGGTGGCGGGGACGTGTGGCATAACGAGACGCTTTACTGGATAACCGTCGAGATGGACTCGAACACTCCGGTTGACCTGTGCATAATAACAGACGCCCTGAATACTAGCGGCGGGGACGAGATAGGAATAGGAAATTACACGTTCGCCAATAACCAGACGAACAACATGACCTGGCCTGGCGTGATAGACCAGTTCACGATGAACACGACCAACTACACCGCATCTGACTGGAACATATCGGTCGGTGAGAACAGCTACTTCAGGTTCTGGCTCGACGTTCCGGCAAGCCAGCCGACGGGAACCTACAACAACACGGTTACTATACTCGGAAGGTCGACTGGGACTGGATGCCCATACTAGGTGTATTGAATGGATAATAAGATAATAACTGCATTGATGGTGGTGATGCTGGCAGCTGCGGTCTTGCCGGTGCAGACGCAAGCCGTAGGTATACTCTGGACAACCGAAAAGGAGATGGTGAACGAGATGTCGCCGCACTGCATAGAGTACGGTGTATACAACCCCTCTAGCGAGGACGCCAATGTAAAGCTGTCCGTGTCTGAATCCCTCAAGGATGTAGTTCAGGGGGAAAACAGTCACATTAAGTTCGTTCAGGCAGGAACAAAGCACAACGACGCCGTGGTCGTCGAGCTTTGCTTCCAGGTTCCCAAGGTCTATGAAGCCGATTGCATAGCAGGTGATTTCCTATGCGAGCAGAGCTGCACGCAGGATGAGGTCTCATTCACAGGAGAGATAATGGCGATTGAGATGACCGACAACAATGCAGGCGGCATGGGATCTGCGACTACAGTGGGCGCTTCTGTTCCTCTTACTCTCAGAGTTAAGTGCAATCCTTATGGAAGGGACTGGTCCCCTGTGTACATTGTTGTCGTTGTTGTAGCGGCTGCCGGGATAGCAGGAAGGGTATACACAAACAGGAAGAAAAAGAAATAATATGACAGGAAAAAGCGACAAAGTGATTATCGCGCTTTCACTCGCAATTCTGATATCACTTTTCGGGTGGGCATCTAACGTCTTTCCTTATGACAGGGCACTGACGGGCTCAGCGATATCAGTTACCCCTACGTCCCAAGTCAACATACAGAAGTACTTCTCTATAAACGCGTCTGGAAACCTATCATACGGCATAGACTTCGGTACCATAGAGTCGCTTCCGGCGAACAACTGGAATGCAACGAAGAACTGGAACTACACGGGTGGCGGGGACGTGTGGCATAACGAGACGCTTTACTGGATAACCGTCGAGATGGACTCGAACACTCCGGTTGACCTGTGCATAATAACAGACGCCCTGAATACTAGCGGCGGGGACGAGATAGGAATAGGAAATTACACGTTCAGCGACTCCGGATGGAACAACATAACATATCCGGGACCGATAGACCACAGGACCATGAGCACCGCAGGCTATGTCGCGGGTTCCACTAACATCAGCGTAGGGGGAAGCAATTACTTCAGGTTCTGGCTGGACGTGCCGATATCGACTGCTTCCGGAACGTACAACAACACAGTCACGATACTTGGGGTATCCAACGGCGTCGTGTGCCCCTAGTAGGGTGAAATAAAAAACATGCGCACGAATAATTTATTATGGCCGGATCTGACCTCGCTACGTTCGTCATAGTAGCTGTGTCCATAATACTGATAATAAATGGCATCGTGTCCTTCTACGTGTCGGGCTATGCGGTCACGCTGCAGACGCAGGCAAGGATATACACGCCCGTCCGGGTGGTCTACACCGAGTTCAACGGCAGCACGACGAACTTCTCGGCATTCGATGAGGACGGACTCAAGATACTGACAAACGTCACGCTGGAGCTGACTGCGGCCGGGAAGGTGGTCTTCGACGGGGTTACAGACATTACGGCTGACAAGGACAAGTACAACATAATAGATATAGACGCCAATGCGGAGTTCTCTCATAACAGCATATACATCGATACTAGCAGCCTGGCGTCGCTTAGGAAGTCCGCAAGCATCTTCATGTACAACCTGGCGTTCGATGACCCGAGGATAATGGTCGACGGATACATATGCCCCCCGACGATATGCCAGACAATAGACTACACTAACGGCACGCTCGTCTTCAGGGTTACCCAGTTCTCTTACAGCTACTCCGTGGAGGAGACGACCGAGGAGATACCGCCTGCGCCAACGCCGGGAGGAGGGGGATTCCCTCAGATGGCTGTTCCGTTCTCGAACTTCACGCTCGACAAGGACTACATAAAGGTGGCGCTGAGGCAGGGCGAGACTATCCTGGATTCCCTCGAGATAGAGAACACCGGTGACACAGTCCTCAACTTCTCTCTGCTCGCAGAGAACATAGAGGACAAGGTGGCACTTAGTGAGGATTCTTTCATCATTGAGCCGGGCGGGAAGAAGACGGTCACGGTGGCATTCACCATAATGGAGAATGGCCACGCAGAGGTATACACGGGAAGGCTGCTCGTCGAGGCAGGCGGCATCAGCCGGCCGGTCGTCCTCATACTCGAGGTCAGGGAGAAGATGGCGCTATTCGACATTTACGTTAACCTTGACGATACACCGCTTCAGGTGCTTCCGGGAAGCGATGTCGATGCGCAGATACTGCTTTACAACTTCGGTGACCTGAAGCCTGTGGATGTCACACTATACTACTCGCTGAGGGACTTCGACGGCAACGACCTCCTATACAAGTATGACACGTTCGCAGTGGAGGACCAGATGATACTCAGAAGGACCATAAGACTCCCATCAGACATCAGGGAGGGATTCTACCTGTTCTATTCCAGGGTAGAATACGGAAACCATACCGCAACAAGCGGTGGTCTCATAAAGGTCGTTGGTTCGGCGCCGCTGATGCTGCCGCCTGGATTCCCATGGGTGCCAGTACTTGCAATAACGGTGATGATTCTTATACTCATCATATTGATTCTGATGAGGCGTCCGGGGAAGGGCGAAAGGTTACTTAAGAAGTTCAGGACCCGCATCGGTTACCAGAGGATAATGGATGCCCTCAGGCCGGGTTACGAAAGGAGCGCTCTCGGGGATTACGACAGGCGCGTGCCTTACGACCAGTCGCGCGAGAAGCTGAGGGTCGCAAGGCTGTCGAGGGAAGCGGCGGAGCGCGTCGCCGAAGAGAGAAGGCAGGAGCGCCTGGAGGCGGAGCGCATGGCGGAGAAGGAAAAGATGGAACGTGTGATGCTTGAGAAGAGGGTGGCAGAGGAAAGGGTGGTAAGAACCGCGCACAAGGGAAGGAAAGGCAAAAATCGCAAATAGCACATCCACGTCTGGCTTTTTTTAATAATTGGAGACATAATTATTATATGATTGACGCACCATTCTTCGGATACGCCTTGGCGCCGCTGGAAAGGATATATTGCTCGCTGGCCATGCTTTCCGGCTCTTCACATGGCTCTGGCGGCACGGACCCTGAATTTGACAGGCACAGGAAGGCAAAGGAGAAGGCGGAGAAGAGGGCTGAGAAGGAGCGGATAGAGAGGGAGAAGGCAGAGAAGAGGGCTGAGAAGGAGCGGAATCTGAGGCGCAGGGCCGAGGAGCTGTCAAGAATCGAGCTCGGCAGGGATTTCATGCAGGACTCCGAAAGAAGTGCTGAGATGGAGATACAAAAGGAAATCGAGCTTGAGATAGATGCGAGGAAGAGGGCCGAGGAGGACAGAAGAAGGAAGGAGGAGGCAGAATTGCTCGCAGAGAGGGAGAGAAAGCTCAGGATGGAACTCGAACAGAAGGTAAGCGAGGAGAGGAGCATAAGGGAGAAGCTGGAGGATGAGATGGAGGCGGAGCGCAAGATAGAGGAGCTTGCCCAGGAGGAGAGGCTTGCAAGGACTGAAGCCGAGATAAAGGCTGTGGAGGAAAAGAAGGCCAGGGCCGAGGCTGCAAGGAAGGGAAGGATAGACGCCATAAAAAAGGAGAGGCTTGAAGCGGAGAAGAGGGCTGAGAAGGAGCGGATAGAGAGGGAGAAGGCAGAGAAGAGGGCTGAGAAGGAGCGGATAGAGAGGGAGAAGGCGGAGAAGAGGGCAGCTCTCAGGTCTGCGGAGGAGCAGAAGGAGAAGCGCTACGGAAAGCTCAAGGATAAGATTAATGCTGCAAGAAGGGCTAGGGAAGAGGCAGAGAGGCGTGCAGTGGAAGAGGAGATAGCAAGGGAGGACGCGCAGGCCAGGATTGAGGACGAGATGAGAGAGAAGATGAAGGCCGAACGCATGCTGAGGGAAGAGACGGAGCTTAGGAAGATGCTAGGGAAGAGCAGAGAGGAGGCATCGAGGAGGATAAGGAAGCTCGAGGAGAGCCAGATGAAGGCCGAGAAGGCGATGGACAGGAGGCGCGTGCTCGTGCTCATGAAGGGAAAGAACAGGATCAGCACAAAGAAGCTGAAGAGGCTCGTGTCCTCCGCAGTAAGGAAGGGATGAAGGCATGAAGGCCAAGGTAAAGGACGAGATGAACAAGAACGTGAAGACTCTCACTCCGGAGAATACTGTGAAGGAAGCGGCCGACAAGATGACCAAGTACTGGATGGGTTCCGTGGTCATAGTTGATGGTGACAAGATAGTGGGCATAATAACCGAAAGGGACGTGATGAGCAAAATCGTCGTGAATGGCCAGGATGCATCGAATATCAAAGTGGGGGACTTCATGACAAAGAACGTCATAAAGATAGAGGAGAGCAAGTCCATAGGGGATGCGGTGAAGCTGATGAAGGCTCACGACATAAAGAAGCTCCCCGTGACCAAGAACGGGAAGCTCACCGGAATAATAACGACAACCGACATAATAACGGCGATTGGCGAAGATATGAAGGGTGACGAGACCAGCCTCGAGCCATACAGGGACCTTAAGGTGCTCGTAAGGAGGCACGCGATAGACCTGAAGAGGGAGACTGAGAAGAACCAGGTGCTCACGTTCCTCATGCCGAACTCTCTCTACCCGGCGGACTCGATGTCGATAATAAAGGCCGTGACCGAGATCGCCCCAAAGAACATATTCGTCACGGTTAACAAGCCTTACTTCTCCATAATAGATAACCTTAAGTCAAAGGGCATAAACACGGAAGGGCTCTTCTTCATAGACGCATCCTCGCAGGAAGGCGGCAGCAGGAAGGGCAAGAACTACGAGAAGATAAAGAATCCCGCCGATATGACGGAGATAATGCTCTCTCTGGGCAAGCATCTGCAGAAGGGTGAGTACTACGCGCTCATATTCGACTCGGTATCGACTCTTCTTTCATATCACGATGAGGAGGTCGTGATAAGGTTCTCCCACTCCCTGGTAAGCAAGCTGAGGAAGTACAACGTCAAGGGGGTATTCCTCTGCACGAAGGAGGACACGAACACATCCCTCATAAAGAACCTGAACATGCTCGCCGACTACAGCGTCGACATAGAGAAGAGGGGAGAGTTAAGCTGACGTCTCAGTAATCCTTTACCTTCTCTGCGTTGTTTATCAGGCGCCTTATGTTGTTAAGGCTGACCGCAAGGTATGCTATCAGCGAGACCAGCGCCACTACAATCACTATGTAAAGAGGGCTTCCCTCAATGAAGAGTCCTGTAAAATCGTCAGCCACGGTAAGGCATTCCCCTTCACGGCATGCGCCGCACTCTTCTACCGTGTAACCCTTCCCGTCTTCTGTACAGGTCACAAGCGAGTCTCCTATGCATCTGCTCTCTGCCGGAGTGCATAGAGTGAATGATTCCTCGCTCAGGCAGTCACCGCAATTCTCCTCGTTCTCGCCAAGGGATGAATCGCATATCCCATTGCCATCGCATTCGGCGACTATGCTTATCTCGACTGGCACCGGCTCTCCGGTTACGGTGAACAGCCCTGCAAGAGAAGGCGACTCCGCCCTGAAATGAACGTAATCTGCGTCCTCTGAAAGCTCTACGGTGCTGAGCCTCTCCCAGGCCACAGCTTCTTCGTCATAGAAGCTCAATGCTATAGTGCCTGTGTCAACGTTCTCGTCGTCTATCCATGACTTCCCGACAGAGAAGTCCATGACCACGTATTCGGGCGCGTATTCCATGCCGGTGACGTTGACGAAGAAGTATTCGTATATCCAGTAGGCTCCAGGCTTCACTGTCTCAGGGTCTATCCTCTCGACCCTTATCACGAAGTCGCCATGACCGTCCTGAAGGGCGAAATTGACCTTGTCAAGGGATATTCCCGGCTCTGCTATGTCCAGTTCTATTGCGTCTCCGACGTAGCTTATATACCCTGTGAACGAGAACGCAGAAGACAGCGGGACTATGAGCAGCGCTGCAAGAACCGCAATCAGTGCCGGGGAAAGCGCTTTTTCCATGATTTTATTATTTATTAGTAGTTTATAAAGGTTACTTTTCACACAATCTGCTAAGGTTGCTAAACAGCCACTCTGAGCCTCTTGGCGATGTAAGCCTGGAATGACAACTTCCCCTGCTGCGTGTTCTTTCTGACCTTTACCCTTCCGTTACTTCCGACTATAGCAGAGAAAAGGAAGTCTGAGTCCTCGTACAGGTCTACGGTCTTTCCTGAGAGCTTTGGCTCTACGATTATGTAGAAGTTGGTGCCTGACTCCTCCCATCTGAAACCGACGTCTCCCTTGAGGGTCTTCTCTTTGGGCTCGACGTTTATCTTGACCCCTAGGCTCTCCTCGAGCTTGTCTATGTTCTGGCCGTGCTTTCCTATCATCTTCGCTATCACGCTGTTTCTGACCTTGACTGTTATCCGGTTGTCGCCGGTGAACTCGACGTTCATTTCAGGGTCCCATCTCCTCAGCTTTGATACTATGGTCTCCTTTGCGAGCTTCTGGAGGCCAGATTCGGGCTGGGCCTTTCCTCCGGCCTGCACCGGTATGACGACGTTCTCCTCTCCGTACGTGTATATCTCGTACTCGAGCGTCTTTGTCGCGAAGTCGCGCACTTCGACCACAGGTCTTGTGAGGTCCTCGCACTTCATCCCGCTCGGGACCTTTACCGTAAGCGATACCGAGAAGACCTTCTCTATCTTGCCTGAGTTTATGTATATCACGGTGTCTATGACGTGGGGTATCACTCCCAGTTCGAGCCTTCCGACAAATCGCTGTATCGCAGATACAGGCCCCGTGGCATGCACGACGCCTATCATCCCGACGCCCGCAAGTCTCATGTCTCCGAAGGTCTTGAAGTCCTTAGTCCTCCTGATCTCGTCGAATATGGTGTAATCAGGCCTCACTAGGAGCAGAAGCTCAGCCGTCTTCTCCCAGTCCCCTTCAAGAGGGGCGTACTGCGTGACCTCAGGCCCTACCTGAAGGTCTCTCGGCTGCTCGAACGTCTTCACGATCTTGCTGTGAGAGACGAGATAGTCGGCGAGGCTCGCGGCGAATGTCGATTTGCCTGAGCCCGGAGGCCCGGCTATCAGGACGCCGCTTGACATGCCTACGACATGGTCCTCAAGCTCCTTGTGGAGGTTATAGTCCTTGAGGGACAGCTTTGCTATGGGCCTTACGGCAGTCAGTTCAAGCGAGTCAGAGAACGGCGGCCTCGTTATGGATATACGGTAGTTTCCCATCTGTATGACCATGGCGCCCTGCTTGCTTATCTCCATGAACGAGTCCGGGTCTGTCCTGACCTTGCTCGTTATCTGCTCTATTATGCCCTTTATCTCGTCCTCCGTGCACTTGTTCTCCCTTATGGGGACGAGCGTGACGTTTCCCGGCATTCCCTTCTTTGCCATGGGCCGTATGCCTGTCTTCATGTGCACGGACTGCGTGTCCTTTGTGAAGAAGTCCTCGATGTCCACCTTTGTGACCTTGGCCTTCCTTATGTACTTAACGGAGACATTCTCCGCCTCTCCTACGAGAGCCTGTACGTAATCAGAAGTAATGAGCGTGCCTTTCTCCTTCTTGGCGACGTCGCGTATTATGGCGTCTATCCGTCCCTTCCTCGCGAGGTTTATCTCCTCCATCGTGGGCCTCTGCCCCACGAAGTCTATCCTGACCCCGTGCTTCTCGCCGGTCTCGCGTATCTTCTTTATCTCGTCGAGTCCGGTGAACCCTATGTCCTTGTGCCTCGACGCCTGCGCCTGCAGTTCGTCAATCACGGCCATCGGGATTATTATGCGGGCCTTCTTCAGCTCGCCCTTCTCTATCAGCCCCGACAGCGTTCCTGCTATGAGGACGCTTGTGTCCGGGACTATCTTCTTTGTTTCTATCATTCATATCATCTCCTTAATGATGAATCATAAAGCAGCGCAATCACAGTGTGAATGCGCATCATTTGATATTTCTCTTTTTCATTTATCTTTTTAATCTGGTTGACTGTCTAGAAAAGATCAGTTATCTCCAGTTGTGATTAACAGATGGTATGAAAGGTTTATAAAGGTTACACTGGCCTGGGCTGTTAAGTTAATTGGATATGAATGTCACAAATCAATGACTATTCAGTTTCCAAAGCATATTTTCCCAGAACACCGGAAATTATGAGCACTATGCCTATCAAGAGCATTAAGTTATATGTAAAAATGTCGAGTTTACCAACTTCTGTGAAGTAAGCTACAACCATAGAACCACCCATAATGGCTATTCCCAGTTCTCTTGCAATTTCCGTGATTGCCTTAGCTATGTAGCATCTATTCACTCTATCAACAATTCATATGTGACAGAAGGCGTTAAATGTTATGTTTAAACGTTAAACATGAGTTGTAAGCGAACTTTTATTTGTTAGTGTCGATAATAATTACACAGATAGAAACACAAGGAAAATTATGCCAGGGAAAATCAGAGCCCAAATTCAAATCCAAAATAGCGTACAAGAAGTCGGTTTTCGAAGCATAGTTACGGCAATTCTTATAGAAAATAACATTGAAAGAGCAAAAGTTATGAATGACAAGGAAAACAAAAAGGCTGTTAATGTTATTCTTGAAGAAACGGAAAAAACACTTAATTGTATTGAGGAGACGTTGAGGGCGGAAATTGAAAATAGCAGAGACGAAATTCCTAATCTCCCCAGTCATTTCACTGTCTCAAAACACGAAAAAGTCAAAGCAAACCCTCACGAATTGCCAAAATTATCGCCCTATGGAAGCGATGCTTTACAATTGAGACAAATGTCTAAGTTTGTAGGTGTTGGTAGCCGTATGGCTAGTGGTATGGAAGCGATGAACAAGAATATGGATGGCATGCGAAGTGACTTTAGAGAATTATCGGAAGGTATACTAAAAGCGATTGATAAGAAATAACGAGATTAACTCCAATTCAAGACATGCAACTTATTCGAATCAAATCCAGCCATCAATTGCTACCAAGATTAGGTTACATTGGCTAAACTGCCGCATATATGAACTGGATTCCGTAGAACAAGACGACCAGAACCCACGGTATGCTTAACATTATCAGCGCCCTTGAAAACGTCACGCCGTGAAGCCTTGATATGCCTATCGCCTCGAGCACCGTGGTCCAAGTTACGAAGGGGAGCATGATGAAGATGTCTATGATGAGCACTGCGAAGATTCCCTCGGCCGTGGAAGAGGAAAACATGAGAGGGAGCGTCACAAGTATAGTAAGGACCGAGGCTATCGCCACGGGAGCGATGCTGTATGTGACTGCCTTGAATGTCTGATGCACCTCTCCCTCTCCTCCGAGAGGCCTCACGAATATGTAGTGAAGTATGCCAGTTCCCGCAAAAATGGCCAGTATCGAGAAGACGTACATGAAGGCGAAGAACGCCGGTATTGCGGAGAGCATCATGCTGCCTGCGGCAAGCGCCTCCTGGCCGGCGGAGAATCCGGAAGACGTCATGAACGCCTGCATCTGGGTTGTGAAGAGGACGACGCTCAGTACGGCATTCGCAGCGACCGTGAATATGGATATGAGGAGGTAGTACCTCAGAGCGTCATTGTACCCCTCGTCATGGGACACGCTGTCGAACAGCTCGTGCGGTCTTCGCAGGACGAGCGTGGTCTTTTCGGTAAATCCCATGTCCTTCTTTCGAAAAGGCGATGGTATCCTGACACCTGTTGCATGCGCAATCGACTCTTCTATGTCATTGATGTGCCAGCCGGCTTCCTTTAGGGCTTCTTTCAGCGCATCCATGGAATGGCCCGCATTAAGGCCGTTTCTCACGTACTCGACTATCTCGTGTCGTATGCCCATGTATTATATTCTAAGGGAATGAAATAAAAACCTGAC
>CAZGWZ010000015.1:3851-13510 GCA_964529545.1 uncultured archaeon | reverse complement strand
TCTTGCACCAAAGGTCAATCTCAGGACTGCCGGAACTGACCTGCTTCACATCCAGGATGAAAAGCTTCACGACCTCTGCCATTCATAACAATTGGAATCGTTATTTAAAACTAACTCGGTTGCTACTCGTTTCACTGAGAAAGGGCCGCGCCTATCGCCGCGCAGTACTCCGCGTCCTTGGGTACAGACGCCCTCCCGCCGAACATGCCTATCGTGTATAGTATCCTCTTCTTCACGGTGCCGTTTATGGCGACCCTGCCGCAGAGGAGCATGGACTTCTCCTGGGATACGGTCCTTGCTGCGAAGTAAGAGGCGACGCCTACCGATTCTCCTATCATCTTAAGCATGCTTGAAGATATGGCCGCCTTCGACGGCCTTCCCGAGACCCTGCCGAAGTTGGCCGCGGTGGCGCTCGCAGGGATTCTTCCGATGCCCCTTCCAACGATGTCCTTGACCGTCAGGTCCACGTGGGAACCGGTCTTTCCTGCCGCCTTCTCGGCCTGGCCCGGGGTCATGGAGAGCATTATCCTCGAGAGGCCCTCGATGGTGCCTCCTCCTACGCCCGTCCCTCCAATGTGCATTGAGACGCCATTCCTCACGGAGACGAACGCCGTGCCGGTGCCCATGGACACGACGAATACGTTCTTCCTCTTGGAAAGATGCATGCCGCCCCTGCCTATGGAACCTATCTCGCTCACCGCCCTGAAGGGCATCCCGAAGTCGGACTTCTTGAGCTTCCTCGCGTTACCGCCCGTGACGCATATCCTCACGGGCTTGCTTCCAATCCCCTTTGACAGGCAGTTGAAGCACTTCCTGGCATGGCTTGGGGTGTTTCCTTCGACAGCACACTTCCTCAATATCCTTCCGCTCTCAAGAACCACGCCGTGTGTGTTTGTGCCGCCTACGTCTATGCCTATGATCATCCGTTCAGCCTTCCTGATCTATACAGTACGACCGCTGCTATAAGGATTATAACGAAGAGCCCCGCGAAGAAGCCGTTTCCAAGTGCCGGCGGAATCCCTGCGACGAGCATTGCTTTCGTGCCCAGGCCTGCTATGCCTTCACCGCCCATCACGCCGCCTGCCGTAACTATACCGGCGGCAGCGTAGAGCCCTGCCCTCTTCCTGTCGGTTGCATACCTTATCACTCCGCCTATAGCAAGCAGGATGCCTAGCAACGTGCCTAGGAAGAGGCCTACGCCGAACACCATGGGTATGACGGGCGCCCTCTTCTTCGTGAGGGTCTCAGCGACCACCCATACGAAGGACACGGCGAACCCTATGTAGAAAGCCCACGGATAAGCGAAGCCTGAGATGGAGCCGGCGACCATCTGAGCCTGCGGTGCCGGCATCGACTGGGTGAAGAACTCCCCGTTGTATGACTCGACTATCGCCCCGAGGACGAACGGCGCCAGGAGGCCCGCGACTATCACCGCTATCAGATCCACCTTTATTATGTCCTTTGCCCTCGTCCCCAGTATCTTCGCTGACTTGTAATCATGTCCTATGTCACCTGCTATGGCTGTCGCAATCGACACGAAGCATACGACAAGGAAGGCTGAGAGCATGTCCAGCTGAAGCCCAACTGCTGCGAAGAGCCCGGTTGCGACCAGGCCTACTATTATGCCGAACTGCTCCAGCGGGTCTATGTCGGTCTCGCCTGTCATCATGCCCGCGACGCTCACCATGACCCATACGCCGAGGACGGCCACGACCGCAGCTCCCGGATGCATGCCCGAAAGCGAGAGCACAAAGAATGCTATAATCGAGAATATCGGGGTAGCTCTCGTGTACCACGGCATGCCTTTGGTCCTGAACATCGGAGAGAATATCCTCTTCGCCCTTGGTATCACGTATGAAACGAAGAATCCTATGCCTGCTCCTATCACGAGGCCCATCCCCGCGTTCTGCATGATTCCTGCGCCGACGTCCGCTGCGAATATGCCCGCAGCTGCCAGCGCCGGTATGAGTATCACCCATCCCAGAAGAGAGCCGCCGAACCACGAGTTCACCGAAGCCTTCGGCCCGAGAAGATAACCTATGGCGACCGCAAGCGGCATGGGATAGAGCGCGAGCGTGAGGCCTATCTCAGGCATTATCGGTATGGCCCATCCTGCCGGGAAGAACATCTCCCTCAGGAGAACGAATATGCCCGTGAGCGAGAGGGCCATGGCAAGGAAGAACGTCCCCCTTCCTATGCTGCTCTCAGCCTTTATGACCTCTGCTCCTGCAGTGCCGCTGGGATAGGGAAGGTTCTCCTCTTCGACGAACACCCTCCTCACGGGCACTGACAGAAGGACGCCGAGCACTCCCGCCGTGACGCACACTATGGCAAGAGAGAGCACCGTGGGCATTGTTATCTCCATTCCCTGTCCCTGGAGGTAGAGTATCCCGGGTAACGTGAAGACGACGCCAGAAGCGAGCATGCCGCCGATGGTTCCGCCGGCCTGCGCGACGTTGATCTCGTGCTTAGTGGACTTCCTCGAGACCCTTGACACGAGCTGCAGGAGCGCCCCTGCGGAGACCGCGCTGAATATTATGGGCCACGGAAGCGCTCCCATCTTCAGCGCTATGTAGCTTGATATCACGAGAAGGAAGACTGTGAGGATTATCGCAACGATGCAAGACCTCAGCGTAAAACCGGACTCACCCCGTTCCTCGTCAATCATCACAATGCACCAAAAGGTCCAATTAAACTAATCAGTTGCCTTTAGTTAAAAACGTTTTCTTTCTACACATATGTTTAAACGTAGATTCGGCACATCTCGATCGTTTTTATCTCTATCGATGTTATAATTAACACATGGAAGAGATAGGCGGCGCATTCGACGACTTCTCCATAGAGATGGCGGACTACGAGGTCAAGAAGGTCGACAAGTTCGACAGGATGTGGAAGGTCGGGGAGGGCGGCAGCGCCTTCCAGGCGCCGATAATAGTCGACGGGATACTATACTTCGGTTCATGCAACCACAACGTCTATGCTGTAAGGAAGGACACCGGAGAGCTCGTCTGGAAGTTCCGCACCGAGGCCATGATAACTGAATCCTCGCCTGTGCACACGGAAGGGCGCATCTACTTGGGGTCATTTGACAGGAACCTCTACTGTATTAATGCGAAGACGGGCGAGCTCATATGGAAGTTCCATACCCAGGGCGAGGTGTACTCCAGCGCATGCCTTTACGAAGGACGCGTGTACTTCGGCTCGAGGGACAGGTTCCTATACTGCCTGGACGCGAGGACGGGAGACCTCATATGGAAGTTCGAGACCCACGACGAGCTGGTGGCACCTCCCGTGGCCCACGGCGGGAAGATACTGCTTGCAGCGATGGACAGGAACATGTACTGCATAGACGCCGGGAAGGGCATCCTAATATGGAAGCTGCTCACACAGGCAGAACTCCATGCCATGGGAGACCTCCCGGTGCACGACAATGTTTTGTACTTCGGCTCCTTCGACAACAACCTTTATGCCGTCGACGTGCGGTCAGGCAGGGTTATCTGGAAGTTCCACACCGGGGTATACGGCAACGGCTCCGCTCCCGTGTTCCACAATGATAAGATATACCATGCGTCAAGGGACGGCAACGTCTACTGCCTGAACCTTGATGGGAAGCAGCTCTGGAAGTACACGACACGGCATAACATATGCGCCCCGATAATATACGATGAAAAGCTGTTCTTCGGAAGCGAGGACATGAATGTGCACTGCCTCTCTCTTGAAGGCAAGCCCCTCTGGAGAAAGAAGTTCGACGGCGTGGTTTTCATACGCCCCGTTGCAGAGGACGGGGTTCTTTACTTCACATGCTGGGACTGCAACACGTACGCCCTTGACATAGAGACGCGGGAAGTAAAATGGAAATTCCGGATGGACGGGTCTCCCTCGTACCTTCCGCCGGAGTACGGAATCTACGAGATGGAGATGAAGATAAAGGAGACTGATGTTGAGGACACAAGAAGAAAGGACTACGGTTTCAGCTTTAGAGAAAAGGAAGAGAACACGAGCGCCTACAAGTCCGAGATAACGTACCAGATGGGGACGACTTACCGCGAGAAGGGAAAATACCAGACGGACTCGGAAGTCGAGGAGTTCTGAGTACCGTCATGCTGCCCAGGATGTCCTGGCGTACACGATCCCCAGCGCAATAATTGCCAGCATCATCACACAGGCGATAATCAGCATGTCCGTCAGGTCCTCGGGCCCGCCTTTCATGGTTTGTAATTCTGCGCAGATTACGCCATCGGCGTCGCAACCATTTGGGCAGTATTCGAGCACTACCCATTCCGAATCCTGACCGCACACCATGACGAGGCCTTCCGAGCACTCGCTGTGGCCGGGAGTGCATTCGGGTACGACTTCCGGCTCTTCTTCGGGCGGCTGGGCATAGACCTCCGTGATTATGGAACCAGTTATACCGGAATCCTTGTTGCCTGCTACCTCGTAGACGACCTCAAGGCTCCCGCCCTCGCTGACGTCAGGGAACACCATCAGCCAGCTTGGGTCCTCCTCTATTACCCACACGTTAGCGCCTGGCGCGGTCACGTTGACCTCCGATGCGCTCTCGGCGAATTCCTTTGGGAAGACCTCGTATATCATGACGTTTTCCAACCTCTCTTTCCCGCTGTAGTTCATGACGGTCCTTACTGTGGTTCTGGAAGCCTCCGCAGCCACTTCACGACTCCCCCTGAAATGCGGACGTATGGATTCTGACGTTCTCAGGATGCCTTCCATGTTCTCATCATTCCTGATGTCGAATCCTATGGCATTCCTGATTCCTTCCTGCAGCGAGTTCGTGTTTCTGATACGGCTTGGCTCTGACAAGTTCAGCTCAACCGTCGCCTTCCTTGTCTGTTGAGTGGAAGAGCTCCAGCTTGACCTCCTTCCGGAGCTGCTGCATGATTGGGCCTGTATGTCATCTGGTTCGCATCCGTTTAGGTCCGTGCATGTCCTGCTCTGCTGGGAATTCACGCATGTGCTCCATGAGCCGCAGCTCCAGTCAGGGACACACTCGGTGCTCCCTATCATCGAATCGCAACCGCCTGCGGTTATGTCCGAGTAGTATGAAATGTTGACCCCGAAGAAGTCGAGTATGGTAGGAGCCACCTCGCACTGCTCCCTGATGCCGTCCGTCGTCTCGTTTGCCACGAGGCTCTCGTTGTTCGTTATGAGAGGGAGAATCACGGTGCCCGGGTCCCTTATGCTGTGGCCTGTCGTGTTCTCGTTCCATCCATGGTCAGCTGTTAGCAATATCTGCGTTGTGTCGTTTATGCCGTTCTCGGCAAGGATGTCCAGAAGCACTCTCACCGAGTCGTTGACGTTAAAGAACGACTCGTTGTAGCCTACCGATTCGTCCCCGTAGACGTGTCCGGAGCAGTCAGGCTCTCCGAAGTATACCACCAGATAGAAGGACGTGTTTGCATAGTTTTCTATGAACTCCCCGGCCTTGGTTGACACGTTCTGGCCGTAGGTGCATGAGGAGCCTCCAAGCCATACGGTGTTGACGTATGTGGTGGCGTTGTGCCACCAGTCGACAGAGCCGTTCTTAGCATTCGCCAGTATGGAGTCAGGTATGTACGTCGTGGTCTTCCCGTAAACGAGGCCAGTGGCTATCCCTGGATTGAAAGCCTTTATCCTCTCGAAGGTTGTGTTGCCCGGCGGTATGGCCTTGTAGGGCGTGTTGTCCGTGATGTTTGTTATGTTCTCGTTAATGCCCGTGTGTATCTCTGCATTCCCGGGCGCGGTTGCGGTTGTATAGTGGCCCGTTATGTTCGCCGAACCGTTCCATCCGCTTTCTCCTATGAGCATCTCTATCCCCTGCAGCTGTCCCGCGTTCATGAGGTCCAAGTAGTGGCTGTACTGCATGCCATCGACGCCTATGAGTATGAACTTCTTTGCGTTGTGGTTGACGCTGAAGTTCAGTGACGTGCTGTTCATGTTCCCGGAGCTGTCATTGCAGTGGAACTTAACGCTGTAGTTTCCATCACCTACGCTCCAGTTCCTCTGGTGGAAATTAGTCCCGTTGAGCATGGATAGTGACGCGTTATCCCCGCCAAGGCTGTACACACAGCTACTTCCATTCTCGCTGAGCGTTACGTTGAAGTCTATGAAGTATGACCCGTATGCCCTCGGTTCAGGGGAAGCCACAGACATGTCCGGCCCTGTCCTGTCCACGTTCAGAGTCCTTATCTCAGACTGGCTGGTCGTCACGTTCGTGCAGTTGACGTACCACTGGTTCGTCCCCTCCGGTATCGTGGAGTTTGCATAGAACGTGGTGTTCGTGTCAACGCTTGCGTTGCCTGTGTAGCTTGCATCCCCGTTAACGAAAAGTGTGCATGATGCGCTTGCGTTGTCCCCGGAATAGCTGAATAAGAACTCCAGGCTGCCGTTGTCCGCAGATGTCATTGTCGAATTCTGCGGGGATATCAGGCTTATGGTGTCTATCCCCTCACCATAGACGGACATCATCATGACTGCCAGCAATACGGACACGACCACAAGACACGGTGCCGCACTCATTCTCATAAATTAATAATTGACAGCGTGCGTCATATAAGCTTAGGGTCTCATCCACTCTATCTCGTAGTAATCGTACTTGGCGTTCTTCAGGCGTATCTTGTTCAGCTCGTAGTATGTTATCGCGGTCTCCCTGTCTGTTATCGAGAGTATGAGGTTGAGGTTCATGCCCTCCGCCTTCTTCAGCAGAGATGCAAGCTCCACGCCGCCGATGTGCTCTTCTTCGCTGACTGCCGCAAGGAGATACCTAGGTCCGTCCTTTGGTGTCTCCCTCACCCAGTCCTTGCCTTTCTTCCTTCTCCTGTATGCGGCGAAGTCGGCAGGGTAGTCGACGTAATCCTTCTCGGTGAGCTTGGGTATCCCCAGTATGAAGGTCTTCTTCACCCCGTGGGCGACGCGCACGGCCCTCGCCCATTCGGATATCAGGAGCTTCTCCTCCTTGGGGAAGACATGGAGCACGTGCTTTGAGTGCACCCACTTGCCGAGCTTGGACTCCTTCACAGGGGACGCTCCGGGGAAGTAAATCCTGAAGTGCGTCCCGAACTTGAAACCCGTCTTGACTATGTAGCCGTTCATCCTCCAGTCCTCGTAGGCCTGGTACATGACCTTTGCAAACTCCCTCTTCTTTGCGACCTCCTCCATTAGGTCCTTGGCATTAACGGACTTTCCCTTCTTGGCGTCGAATATCTTCACGCCGAAGTGGGTCGAGAGGAGCATTGCCTCGAAGAAGTTTATCTTCAGTATGCTTCCCCTCTCCTGCTTGTACACGCCGCTCTGGCCTATCCACCAGTCGTTGAACAGCGTGCTGCACGCATCCTCGCACTCGAGGACGCCCATAGATGAATCGGGGTCCCATACGATGCTCTCCCTGACCTTGCCGATCTTCATCTCGCTCGAGGGGTACTTGTTGACGTGGCTCTTCCTCTCTCTTCCCGTCAGGCCTTCGTCAGACCTTCTTATTATGAGGCCCCTGTCCCTCCAGTCACGGTATGCGTTGTACTTGATCATGAGCCGCTTCTCCTTCCCGGCGTACTCCGAAAGAACGTCGCTGAATCCCAGCCTCTTCTTCCCCATCACCGCAGTGCCGTTCTGAAGGTCGAGTATGTACAGCGCCTCCTCGGGAAGGAGCCAGAGCTTACTGCCCTTCTGCTCGCCGAAGCAGTTATTCCTAAGCCTGTCAGCATCCTCGCCTTCTGCCCACATCCCGACCTTTGGGTCGAACCTGAATTCCACCATATCATCCACCGAAGTTCTCGCGTATAACGCGGAGCTTCTCTCCTTCCTGGTCATGCGTGTATATCATGGCTCCGTCTGTATGTTGCCTCGCAAGGTTTATAAGCTGATCGACGTAGGCGGCCGTTGTCGGATAGTCCTTTGACCAGGGGCTTGCGTATATGCCCACTATTATCTTTCCGTCAAACCTCTTCTTTATCTCCTCCATCTGGGGCACGAAGAATACCGTCTCGTCGGATTCTCCCTTCGGGAAGTGCATGTAGTAGAACTGTATGCCGTCCAGATAGGCTTTCCTTTCCCCGAACTCGGAGGACAGCACATTCTGGTAGTAAGCGACGGGGATGAATTCAAGATCCGGGTTTATCCCCCTGGCAGCGTCTGTTATGCTCTCTATATACCCGGGAGTGAAGAACGCGTGGTCGATGAGGACGTTGTCTATGCTCCAGGCGACCAGGCTTTCGTGCTCAAGGGACAGCTTCGCGATCTCCCTTGCGAAGCCTATGTAGTCTATGTAGGACATGTTCTGCCTCCTCTCCGGAGATAGGCCGGACGGCGGAAGTATGGTCACCCACACGTCGATTCCCTTTGCGTCAGCCTTCGACAGCAGGCCTTCGAGGCTTCCTATGTTGCCCAGTGCGTCGTTGAAGAGGACGTTGAGCGTCCCAGCTCCTGCCTTCTCGGCGTTGCCCAGCACGGCGTCCGCATCAATAGTGCCGTCGGGAGCTCTTGGCATGCCTCCGTACACCCCGCGTACGAAGCTGCCGTTTCCCGTATGCGCGTTAAGCGCCGGCCAGGCTGACACAGCCAGGACTCCCGTTATGAGCACAATAACCGTAATCAAATGACCATGCTTCATGGCACCACATTTAAAATATCAGTTCTTTATGTTAAATTGGTAATCATGTCAGACATCATGGTATACACGGACGGCGGCTCGAGGGGCAATCCGGGGGACGCCGCGATAGCCGTGCTCATATACGATTCATCGGGCAAGCTCCTCCAGAGCCACAGCGAGTACATAGGGGTCAACACGAATAATGTCGCAGAGTACAGGGCGGTCCTGAAGGCGCTCAAGCTCGCAAAGAAGCACGGGAGCGGCAGCGTGACATGCACGATGGACAGCCAGCTCGTCATGATGCAGCTCTCGGGAAAGTACAAGATAAAGAAGCCCCACTTAAAGGAGCTCTTCCTGATGGTCAAGGAGGAGGAGAAGAGCTTCAGGTCCGTATCATACGCACATGTAAGACGGGAGGATAAGTACGTGACCCTCGCGGATTCCCTTCTGAACAGGATTCTCGACAGGATAGAGGTGAAGGGATGAACCTCAAGGATGCGCTTTCCGGCGTCCTCAAAGAAGACGAGATAAAGCTTGTGCCGAGGGCATTCGACATAATCGGCGACGTCGCTATAATAGAGATACCAGAAGAGCTATCGAAAAGGAAGAAGGAGATAGCAAAGGGCATTGTAAGGACGCATCCGCGTGTTAAGACCGTATGCAACAAGACCGGGGAGAGGGCTGGGGAGTACAGGCTCTCGGACCTGGAGGTCATACTGGGCAAGGGCACGGAGACGGTCCACCTCGAGCACGGCTGCAGGTTCAAGGTGGACGTAAGGAAGGCTTATTTCTCAGCCAGGGAGGCCACCGAGCGAAAGAGGATAGCGGAACTCATAAAGCCTGGCGAGGACGTGCTTGTCATGTTCTCGGGGGTGTGCCCGTCACCCATAAACTACTCAAGGCTGCAACCCAGGATCGGGCATGCCTATGGCGTCGAGCTGAACCCGGACTGCCACAGGTACGCCCTTGAGAACGTGAAGCTCAACAAGGTCGAGGGCAAGGTGACGCCGATTTGCGGTGACGTCAGGGATGAGGTACCAAAGATTGGCGTCAAATTCGACAGGATAACGATGCCGCTTCC
>CAZGWZ010000015.1:0-3841 GCA_964529545.1 uncultured archaeon | reverse complement strand
CTGCAAAGAAGGGCGGCATCATACACCTCTACTACTTCGACAGGGAGGAGGACCTGTACAGCGGCGTGACCGCCATCATAAGGGACGAGGCGAAGAAGGCTGGCAGGAAGACGAGGATTGTCAACAGGATGAAGGTTCTCCCCTACGGTCCTAGGGTGTGGAAGATATGCGTCGAGTTCCGCGTCTACTGACACATCCGACTGGCGACGCATTCAGTATATTGCGAAGAAACCGGCGGCCATAGCCACAAGCGACGGTATTAAGAATATGCTCAGGATGTAGCATACGACGCTTATTATGAGTATGTGGAGTATGTCGAGCCCTCCGAAGAACATCTTCAGAAGCACTATCCAGACGACGATCGGCAGCATGAGGCTTATTATCCCGGCGAATGGCAGCATCTCCATCATGCCTCCGAGTATGGCCATGACGCCGAGTATGTTTATGAGAGTTATTATGAGCGCGACGAAGAAGGCGTTCCTTGCCCTCACGTCCTCTGAGAACTTCTTTGCGAATATCTCCACTATTATCAGTATGACTATCCCGCCGACTATCGTGGAAAGCAGTATGTTCAGCCCTAGCCCGATTGGGTTTGCAAACGACAGGTCTAGCCCGCCCATGAACGAATTGAGAGACGTGAGAACATCAGCCATGATAATGATTTGGCTTTCAGAACTTATAAATATTCGAACACATGCAGGTATAGCCTCAATCAGTTGGGCATGAACGGCTCTCTTCCCGCCTTGTTTGTTATCAGGCCGTCGACGTCAACGTTATCAAGTTCCGTAAGCCAGTGGCTCATGCATGCTGCATAATTCTTCAGCCTGAAGTCCATTTCGTATATGCTGACGTTGTCCAGAGTCCCCTTGAGGCTGTCCAGGCCTCTCATGAAGTTCTTGTCGGAGTTCTCTATGAACTCGGCGAAGACGCGGTTCATGTTGCCCTCCATGGTGATAGACCCCTCTCCTGTGACGGTTGAAAGTCTGATGTACTCGTTGATGTCATCCTTCATTGCGCGCTCATCACCGGACTTGGCGCTCTTCATCGCAGCTTCTACCGACTCTTCCCTCCTTTTTGGCGCTCCTACGTAGACGTAAACGTTGCTGATGCGGTCTATGTTGGATTTTATGTCCGACATCATGTCCCCATTCGAAAGTGCGAGGTCTCTGTATTCTCCAAGAGACTTCATCATGGAGGAGTCCTGGCCGGCATTCGCATAACCATGAGCTTCACTGAGACACGCATCCCTTCTCCTCGGCACGCCCTCCTCCCTGTAGACATCATTTATGCATTCTGCTATCTTTTCTGCAAGCTCTACGTCACCTTCCGCTTTCATCGTGTACAGCACGTAGTCATCCAGAGACTTGATCATAAGCTGCGAGTCTCCCTCCATCGCATAACCGAGTGCCTTCTCCCTCGAAGAATTTATGACAGACTTCAGTCCCTCTGTCCTGTAGACCCCGAGTATGTCATCCACCCTCTCGTCTATGTAAGAATCGTGAATCCCCGCCTCTTCTGCCAGGTCGTAGGACCTCGATATGTATGTGCTCATCCGGCTGTAATCGCCCTTCCTTGCGTGGCTCAGAGCCCTGAGCAGCGACTTCTCTATCTCCATGTCCCCGGCTAACATAAACCCACAATATAGATATCCCGGAAAGTTTTAAAAACCTTTATTTTTGTGACTTTGTAGTCATTAAAAAAGTTAGTCGCTTCCTCACGATTTCACGCGTGAGTTGCACTCTATTACGCTTCCGGGCATTATGGACGTGTTCACCGCGGTCTTGACCCCGTCTCCCATGACGCAGCCGAGCTTCCTTCTTTTGGAGTCCACCATCCTGCCCTTTATCCTCATCCTGACGCTCCTGTCGTCGAAGCGCAGGTTTGCTACCTGCGTCCCCGCGCCGAAGTTGCAGTCCCTTCCTATTATGGAATCGCCCACGTACGAGAGGTGCGGTATCTTGGAGTTGTCCATTATGATCGAGTTCTTGACCTCGACGAAGTTTCCTATGACGCTTCCCTTCCCTATGCTCGTGCATCCCCTGACGACGCAGTTGCCGAGCCTTGCGCCCTTGTCTATGAACACCGGGCCCTCTATTTCGGCCTTCTTGCTTACCTTAGCCTCCGGGTGTATGAAGGAGCCATTCTCCTTGAGGACGGCCTCATTGGCCTCGAGGAGCTTCCACGGGTAGCCTATGGGAATCCAGAAGCTTCCGTCTGTCACATCTATCTCTGCCTTCCCGGCAAGCGAGCGTATGGCATCCGTGACCTCGTATTCCCCTCTCCTGCTCTTTTCCATCTTCTCCTTGAATATCCTCTCGTCGAGGACGTACAGTCCCGTGTTCACGAGGTCTGAAACCGGCTTTTCGGACTTCTCTATTATGTCGACGAGCCTTCCGTCCTTTGCTATGCACGCGCCGAAGTTCCTGGTGTCCCCCTTCACGGAGAGTATCGACAGCCTGCTTTTTACGCACTTCTTTATGTCTGCCTTCCTGTAGAGGTCGTCGCCCATCATCATGACGAACTTTCCGTTCAGCGAGCCCTTTGCCTGCAGGAGCGCATGGCCGGTCCCGAGCTGCTTCTTCTGCTCAACGTACGAGAGCTTGATGCCGTTGAACTCGCTGCCGAAGCAGTTCCTTATGACGTCTCCCTTGTAGCCGATCACTATGACGGCGCTGTCCACGATGCCCTCGAGCTGCTCGAGGTTGTGCTGCATCATCGGCTTGCCGGCGACAGGGAGCATGACCTTTGGCGCGTTCTCTGTGAGAGGACGCAGCCTTTCTCCCTTCCCCGCGGCAAGTATCAGCGCTTTCATGATAAAACCCAGCTAATTCTTCCACCACTGCTTCAGGTCCATGGCCGTGTCGGTCTTCCTGATGCTCTTCAGGGGGTCCGTCTCCATCTCGAGCATGGCCCTTATTGCATCGACGTTCTCCGGCACTATGTCGCTCTCCTGGTGGATGGCCTGCATGTAGAAGAGCTCCCCGTCCCTTACGTTGACGCTCTCGTCCCATACGGCTATCTCGTTCAGGTCAGACCTAGGCCGGCCGAGGTCCCTTGCCCATTCCATTATCTGGGCGGTGGACTTTATGCCGTCCCTTGCCTTCACAAGCGATACCCTCGGCGCCTTCCAGAAGAGCTGCTTTATCTCGTCGGCCGTCGTTCCGTTCTTCATAGTGACGTTAATCGAGTGGACGTGCATGAGGGTGGTCGGCACCTTGAGCGCGATTGTCGTTATGTTCAGGTCTGGTATCACGGTGTTGACGTCCGGCCCGTGGTGCGAAGGCACAGTCACTGGGTCCGGCACTATGGCGTTCACAGGGCCCTTCTTTATGTTGTTGGGGTCAGGACCCCTCCTTATCATGACAGCGGTTACGTTCTTTATCCCTACGTTCTTGTATATGGGAAATAGCGTCCTGCAGAGGCCCGTGGTATTGCAGGATACGACCCTGACGAACTGCTTTCCTATGGATTCCCTGTAGTTCGCTGTTGAGTTGAAGGAGGCTTCCACTGTGGATGGCTTCTCACCTCCCTGGAATACGACCTTCTTCTTCATGGGCTCGTAGTACTTCTCCTTGTTCTCTATGCCTATCCCGTCAGGCGCCCCGTCGACTATGATGTCGGCCTCCTCAATGAGGGAATCCATCGTTCCCTCGACCTTCATCCCCGCTTCCTTGAACGCCTTGATGTTCTCCTTCGTGTTGACGTAAACGGGGAAGCCCTTCCTTACCGCATGATGAGCCTCGAACGTGGGCCTGGTCTTTACGACTCCTATCACTTTCATGTCGTTCTGGACGGCTACTGCGTCTGCGACCCTTCTCCCCACTGTCCCGTATCCGCTTAT
>CAZGWZ010000014.1:0-13785 GCA_964529545.1 uncultured archaeon | reverse complement strand
AAGGCGATAAAGAAGCGCATGGAAAGCGACATAAGAAGGTACAGGAAGTACTACGACGTCGACATATACGACAAATCCAAGTACGACCTCGTGATAGACACCACGAACAAGACACCCGAAGAGGTCGCCGACATCATATCAAAAGAGTTTGAGAAGAGGAAGGGCTGAGTCACTTCTCGTCCTTTCCTTCCTTCAGTATCTTGCCTGCCTCGCGTATGAACTTTCTGACGTATTCCCTCTGAAGGAGGATGTGCTGCTTCGGAAGTTCCAGAATCTTGCCTTCCTTTGACATTCCCTGGAGCTTCTTGAGTTCGACGAAGGCTGCGAGGAAGTTTTCGGATATGAGGCCAGTCTTTACAAGCTCGTCATCGAAGAGCTTCTCTATGTCGTCTATCTTCTTCGCAGGCACCTTTCTGACGGCCTGAAGAAGGGTCACTGTGGTCTCCTTCATGATGTTGTATGACTTGTCTATTATGTTCTCCCTCTTCATGACCTCGATCCTTACTATGAGCTGCTGCATCCTCTTGACGAACTGCTTGGTCTTCTTTATCCACATGTCGAGGTCTGTCCCTGACATGGACTGCTTCTTCTTGTGCTCGACGTCCTTCCGGACGGCTATAATGTTTTCGAGCCAGTCAGCGTACTTAGGCTCGAGAAGGTTTATCTTGATGACCGCCCTCCTTAAGGCATCTGCCGCATCGGACGGTCTTGGAGGCGTCTCTCCAAGGAACATGAGGACGGCCTGGGCGGACTCGAGCATTGCATAGTAGCAGTCCTCGACGACCATGTAGATCTTCGCGTTCTCGACCCTCTTTATCCTCTTAGGGGCGCGCTCTATGTACTTCTCTACAGCCTCCTTGCTGGGCTTTATCTCTCCCATCTGGAGAAGCCTCTTTATCGGAAGGAATGTGTCCTTGTCGTATATAGGGACGCCCTCCCTTATGAAGTTGAAAACTATCGGGTGGCCGAGCCTTACCATGTTCCAGAACTCGGTGAGAAGGTATGGCTGCTGGACTGAGAGCTGGGAATGTATCTCCTTTGATATCTTGACCATGTCAGCGTCTATCTTGTCCTTTGCCATCGGGGTTATCTTCTGCCTCGTGTCGTCTATTATGACGAAGACGTCTATGTCTGACTTGCCCTTCCACTCCTCCCGTGCCGTGGAGCCGAAAAGGACTACGGACCTTACTATCGTGCCGTACTTCTTGAGGAGCTGCTTTGTGAACTTCTTCAGGATGTCTATCCTTTCCTTCTTGTCGTTTATCTCCTCTATCTTTTCCTTCTTCTCCTTTTTCTTCTTCTGGAATCCGTTCTCTATGAAATCACTACCAGAAGAGATGTCATCATCGGATACGTCATCATTGACGTCACGTTTTTTGCCTGCCATTCGAATTATTCTGCGTTAAGCATTAAAAAAGGCAGTGTCACGCCTAACGCAGCTCCTCCTTCTTGAATATCTCCCTCTTGCCCTTCTTCACGGCCTCTGTCGAAAGAAGTCCCCATTCCTCCTCAGGGACGTTGAAGAGGTCCTTTAAGACATCGAACCTGTGGTCCATCATTATCTGCGTCTGTCTCCTCTCGTCGAAGGCAGTATTCTCAAGACCGTAGAACTCCAGAGGCAACTGGTCAGGAGGCACGTCCCTTTCAAGGAATCTCGCCATTATCTTCAGGGCATCGACGGACTGCCTGAACGGGTCGTCTCCGCCTCCCCTCTCGAATATGAGGTACAGCGTATGCTTTTCATTCCTTCCCCCGCCGGCCTTCCGGATATACCAGAGGAGCTCATAGACCTCGGTCTGGCCGAGCTCTATCGGATAATGCGAATGAAGGGGTGTCGGATACGTGCAGTGCACGGAATGCACCATCTTCCCAAACTCAGGGTACCTCTCCAGCATCTTCTTTCCCTCTACCCAAGGGTCGTATCCCTGGGTCGCCAGGTGCTCATTATCTATCGTCATCCACACCCTTTCGGTCTTGATGACCTTCCTTAGAGTCCTTACAGCTGAATATATCTGCTTTGGGTGGGCAAGCATGTACCTTCCTGCGTACTTTGGGTCCCTCGCGTCAGGTATCTCTATCGTTATCTGGAGGTTCCTTGCAATCTCCTGAAGATGAGGTTTCCCCTTGAGCTCAACCGGAATGAACTTCTTGTCTATCCAGCTTATGAGAGTGTTCATATGGCCTTCAAGAAACTTCGCTCCTATGACCGCATAGAAGAACTCCTTGAAGACCGTGTCGTTGTTTTTCTCCGCCTTCTCGAATGACTTCGTGAGCCAGTTGTCATCGTCGTAGTTGATGCTGTACTTCTTCATCACATCGCTGTATACGTCAGCCATCGACATCCACTGTGGGTCCTTTGTGAAGAAGAGATAATGGGCTACTATCTTGTATGCATCTAGCAGCCTTCCTGCAGTGTCTATCCTCCACTTCTTCCCCGCGATGAGCTTCTTTCTGACGAATTCGTCCTCGTACTTCTTGCTCCTGAGACCCTGCTCGAGCGAGCCTTCAGTTATGACCCTCTTCTCGACTGCCCTGCTGAGGGTTTTGGTCTTTTCCTCGAGCTCCTTGTATAGCTTGTACTCCTCCTGCTTCAGTCCGACACTGTTCGCTTTCTTCTGCAAAATCTCCATCTTGGAACTCATCTCCATGTATTCCTTGTTCTTCCTCAGTTCCCTGGATATCTCATCCCTCATCCAGTACTCACCCCTCTCTCCAGAAAGCCTTGCACTCAGCTCCCTCAGTTCCTCTTCGGTTAGTATGTAGTGCGGATACGGGACCTCTGAGAGGTCCCTCATGTGGTTTATGAACCACTCCCTGAGCCTCTTGTTGGTCTTCATATTCTCTGATATGAAATTGCCTGCATGGTCGCACATCGTAATGGTGAGCTTCGTACCTGTGTATGTCAGAAGTTCCACCCAGAAATGAAGGCATGCATGGAAAAGGACGTACTTGCAGCCGCCGTTCACAGCGGAACGAGTGGATTTCTCCATATGGTCTTGAGCGTCACGCCAATCGGTCCTCTCGGGCATGCACATGGGAACCGTGAGGCTTCCGTGGAACAGCGTGTCGACCCCCTGGTTTTTTGAGACATTCCTCAACTCCTGACCTTCGGTCTCCGTTATCTCGTGCGGGGTGTCTCCTGATATCTCTATGACATCCGCACCCCTCGTAAGCGTGTAACCTATCTTCTTGACGGTGCTTGCAAGGCTGACATCGTGGGCAATGTAATACAATCCCGTCGTAACTCCTACCTTAAACGGCATAGAAACCACTCAAACATTACGGAGGCTGAAGACCAGACAGCTTTCCAAACTGCTGCTTTATGTACTTTATCAGCGGGTCGGTCATCCCGCCTCCCATGTACCTTCCGTACACCTTCGTGAGCCTCTCAGACCTCTCTGTCTCATACGGACCTACCCTCATGAAAAACCTCAGGAAATACTTCCTCAACTTAAGATTGTTCCACGACCAGTTGCCAAACCAGCCCTCGACCCTGTTGACTGCACCCGTTACCTTAAGGTAAGGCGCCTTTATCTGCGCGATTATGCCATTCTTCTGCTTCTCGTCCTCTGCGTCTAGGTCCCTGTACCTCTTCGTGACCTCGTCCCTTATCTTGTCCTCGACCTCGCGCACGCCTATGAGCTCCTTGACGTACTTGTTGAGCCATCTCTCCTTGGCCGTTATCTCCAAGAGTATCAGCATGAGGACGTTCTGTGAAATGAGATATGGCTTGAGCTCGCAGTTCCAGTCGTCTATCTCCTCCTTTCCACCCTCCATCTTGAAGAGGGGACTAGTTATGGCAATGTCGTAGAACGCGTAATAGTACCTGTCGAGGTTGAGCTTGGGCTGGCTCTCGTAGAGAGGCGTCTCGCTCCAGTCCTTCAGCTGCTTGTCTATGACTATTATGTCATCGTTGCTGTAGACCCTCGAATCAGGGTCCTTGATCCCCTTACTGATGAGCTTCTTCTTGTCAGACTCGGACTTCACTATCTTCACTCCGTAGTTCTTCTCTATATCTGGTATGTAACGCTTGACGAAGTTGTCGTACGGACTTATCTCCCCGCTGACGAATCCTGGCTTTCCGACCTCCTCGGGAGTGAGCATCTTCCACATGAAGACCCTGACCCAGTACATTGAATCGGGCTTGTGCCACGGCTGGATTGCCATGGTGAAGAGTTTAGACGGGTCGACCTCCATCGTGTCCTTCATCATCTTGAGGCTCGTCACGTGAGGCTTCAGCCATTCCCTGTACTCGTCTATCGACTTCCTCCTCGCGTCGACGAGCGTCTTCACTCTCGCATACCTGTCCCTTATGTCAGGGAAGAACGTCTTCTTCCACTCCTCGAAGACGTTGTTCTTGGTCTTTAGGACTGTCGACTCAGCAGTCGATATTGAAAGACCGTCACGTATCTTCTTGACATCCGTCCTGTCCTTCTTCTCAATCGTCGAAAGCCTTATGAAGTCGGTGATTACCGTCGGCCATCTCTTCGTCATTGATATCATGGAGTAGCCTTCACCTGTATGGGCGTCAACCCTGTCTATGAAAAGCGACCTCAGAACGTGCTCATCCTTCCTTCCCTCCTCAAAGTAGTCGAGTATCTCCCTGTACTTCCTCTCGTCGTGCTTCAGAAGCTCGTAGTCCGCAACAGCCTGCGCGGCAGAGGCAAGGCCCCCCTTTATGTGGCCCTCCAGCTCCCTCTTCTTTGCTATAATCCTACCGTACATCTCGGGATATGCGGGCGACACCGCGATGTGCTCGTCAATCTTGGCGAGGTTGTAGTGGAGCTTTGGCATCGTATATGTGAGCATCATGTAGATAAGGTTACCGTGACCGAATGGGCAAGTGGCGTTGAGCAACACATGCTGATCAGGCGGGAAGTTGCAGATGGCCTCCCCGTAGTTGACTATACCCTTTGCTCCATCCGGGTCGCTCCATTCCTCAAGCCAGTCAATCGCAAGCGTCCTGGGTTCGACCGTCCTTGAGAGAGTATTCACATCCACCTCAACGTCTCCTGCCATAATAGACTATTGGGGTAAAGTAATAAAATTGTTTTTATCACCAGAAAACGAGCATCGCGCCTATTATGAGGGATATGACGCCTATGACTATGCCTCCAACCGCAAGGCTCTGTTCCTGGTGGGTGGTTGAACTCGGAAAGAAGAAAACGCAGAAAACTCCGAAAAGCATGAGCAGTATGCCCCCTATTACGCCGCCAATCCCGAACATATTTAATAATCTACCTTTCAATTAATAAAAATAGGGTGTGATGCGGCGTGCCACTTACTGCAAGAATGAAGATAATGATCGAGGAGGAGATATATCCTCCGAAGGGCACCGCAAAGGGCTCCCCCAGGTCTATAACCAGCTATGTGGGACCCAATCCTGTGAGACTTTATCCGAAAACCAGGGAGTTCATGAAGGGTATATTCAACGTCACTGATGCCGACCTCCATGAAGAGATATACGACTGGGGCAAGGGCACGGACAAGGAGAAGTTCAACGTCAGGTTCTTCATGCACAGGGATCTTGACAAGTTCACCTACTTCTTCATAAGGGTGGATGTGAAGGGCGAAGGCAACGAGAAATCTGGAAAAGGGAGCATAACGATAAGGCCGTTACTCAGGACAGAGTACCCGCAGGACACGCTCTGGCAGAGGACCATATTCTACGAGATGGTCAGGGTGTTCTGGCACAGGGGATTCTACCACAACAAGAGAAGGGAGTACATACTGGAGGGAAGAAGGCTCCTTGCTATGCTTCAGGACCAGCTGCAGTCATACTTCAAGGACTTAAGGGAACAGTATGGGTAAGCTTGTCATAAGGGACGAGTGTCTTATACCTAGAAGGCTCGGATGGCTCAATTACAAAGGTCCCGATCCGACAGGATTCCTGAAGAACTTCCGAAAGACGCTGCGTTTCCAGTTCGACGTCTCAACGACGAGATGCTACGAGAGAAAGCTCCTATGGGACTACACAGGCGACCCGATAAGGTTCTACAATGAATGGATTGTAAAAAAGGAAGTCAGCAGGTTCTCCAACATATGGTTCACGCTGAGAGCCCTTGGATACGTCTCGAAGGCCAAAAACGACGGCGATTTCAGCCTCGAGCTCTACGGAGACGTCGAGCACACGTTCAAGCCAAGCAACTGGTTCACGAAGTACGTGTGGCTCCTTTACAACTACCTCTTCTACAACAAGCTCCGTGAGAGCTACACTGTCATGTGCCGTGACTACCTTAACAACTTCACGAACTGGTGCAAGGAGAAGTACGGCATGATGGTGGTCACGAGCCCTGAATCGACTCTTGAGCAGATACTCCACGACCAGGAGACGGAAAAGATAAAGCAGATGGCAGAGCGCGGGAGGAAGGCTCATGTGAAGGAGACCCGCGCTAAAGAGCAAGAAGAATCTTCTGAAGAGGAGCATCAGTAATCATCCCGGTATGGCAGAGATGCGTCCTTGAGGCATTGTAACCTGACGACCTTATGCTCCTGAATATCTCATCTGTCTTCTTCGGGGTCTTTCTATTAGCGCGGAAGAGCCTGTGAAGGTCGTAGTAGAACGGTTCTCCTATCTCAGATGCGGCCGTCTCAAGTTCTCCTGTCTTCCCGTATCCACGCCCCTTGAGGTCTTTCAACATCTTCAAGCAGAACTTACCGTCGACTATAGGACCCGTCCACAGAGGGCCCATATGCGACGTCTTTTTCCCGCAAACGGGGCACGGGGAGACGATGCCCACCGAGCGGAAGAGGCATGAGGGGCAGTATGAAACCATCGACACCCTTCTGAACTGCGAGGAGAGCAGGCTCTTCTTCCTCTCCACGAGGCCTATGACCCTGAAATAGTGGTTCGCATGCGAATAGAGCGGCACGAAGGCCATATCGTTTCTGGAAAGCATCATCATTACAGAGGTCACGAGCACCCTTATGCCGGTCTCCTTGAAGAAGTCCGTCTTCATGACCTTTATGCCGTAGCGCTGAAGGCAAGTAGAAGGGAAAGAGCCGCAGAGCGCGCCTGTGTCAGTCGCCGTGCACGCCAGAAGAGAGCCTTTCCTGAGCGCACGGGCAGCATATGGCAGGAAGTTCACAGGCGAGCCGAAAGGGTCTATGTCTATGAAGTCGAACCTGCTCTCAGGCTCCATCAGAAGCCTTGTAGCGTCGCGGTTCTCCATCACGACATCAGCAATGTCTTTTATGCCGCTCTCTTCAACGTTCTTTACCATCACCCTGAAGGCCTTCCCGCTCGAGTCGTTAACGACTATCCTCTCTATACCCGGAACCTCCATTGCGGTCCTTATGCTTCTGATGCCTGTGCCTGCAAGCGGGTCGCATACGGAAAGCTTCCTTTTGGCGCTCTTCTGAAAGACCCTCAGGGCAGATACCGTAAGGTCCCTCTGATACTCCATCTCAGGATTGTAGAAAGCCTCCGCCTTCCTTGTCACCGGCTGCTTCGGGACGCTTATAGATACGTCCCCCTCGCTGACTTTTACCATAAGGAGAATATGCTGTCAGATTAAAGAAAATGATACTTCATTCCTTTATTTCCATTTCCTTTCCGAGGACCTCTCCGGACACGCCCTTTACGAACCTCGCCCTCATTACGCCGTTGTTCCCGTGAGGCGAAGAGACCTTGCCCACAACGTCCTTGCCGGACCTTGTCTTCCAGACGACCTTCTTTCCGACAAGCTTAACTACACCCTTCCTGTCCTTGACTCCCTCTACCGAGAGCAGAAGCTGGTTGGTCCTCTGGGTGTGCCTTCCCTGCCTGAAGTTCAATACCCTCGCCTTCATGTAAATCGCCTGACTAACTATAATGCACGTGTTATTTTTAAATGTTTGGAGAATGCAATTCTGCAGAATTTAAGGAACGCTGAGATATTATGGGTATGAAGGAAGCTCTTCTGATATTCTTGCGCGGCGTATTCATGGGGATGGCAGACATCATACCCGGAGTGTCAGGAGGGACCATAGCACTCATAACAGGAATATACGAGAGGTTCATATTCGCCCTGAGGAACATAAACTCAAAACCGTTCACCCTTTTCATAAAAGGTGACCTTAAGGGTTCAAGGAAGGAATTCCTCAGAATAGACTGGGCCTTCCTCATACCGCTCGGCATCGGCATAGGCTCCTCATTCATGGTGATGTCGAATGTCATAAAATTCTTCATGGAAGTATACCCAGCAAACACGTATGCGTTCTTCTTCGGGCTCATCCTGGCATCCGCGGGCTTCGTCTACAAGCACGTGAGCGGGCTCAACAGCAGGACGATCTCCGTTGCAGTCATAGGCTTCCTCTTTGCATTCCTGTTCGTTGACATGGGAACGCTGCAGTCTTCCCACTCCATTCCCGTGATATTCTTCTCAGGCATGGTCGCCATATGCGCGATGATACTCCCCGGCATATCAGGCGCCTTCATACTGTTCTTCCTGGGCCAGTACGAGTACATGCTCACGGCTCTCCATTCGGTTGACCTGCCCATCATAACGGTCTTCATGACAGGCGCTTTGATAGGACTCTTCGGTATGGCAAGGATTCTTGGTTATCTCCTCAAGGAGCACAAGGCCGTGACCATGTCGTTCCTCGTTGGGCTGATGCTCGGAGCGCTGAGACTTCCCTACAACAACGTGATTGCGAACGCATTCGAGCCAGCACTCGTGATAATATCAGGAACCGTCGGCTTCTTTTCAGTAGTGGTGCTTGAACGTGCATCATGCAGGTTCGAAAAGAAACAGAGCTAGCGCCTGACTATGGTCTTGACTTCGTCCGTCCTGAAATCGAAGAGCCTTGACGCCTGACCGTCTATTACGCCGTCGTCTATTGCAATGTCTGTCATCTTCCTGACGGCTTCTGGGACTTCCTTCAGGCTTCTGGCCGGGCTCTTGTCCATCAGATTCACAGACGTCGTGACGAAGGGCACGCCAGCCTCCTCTATGACCTTTGTGAAATCATGGCGAGGGAGCCTTATTCCTATGGTCTTATCTTCCGAGACAACCGGTTTTGGCGCACTGCCCGCAGCAGCAGCTATTATTGTATACGGGCCCGGAAGAAGCTTGTCAGCCAGGTCCCTGTTAACATCTGACAGCTTAGCATTCTTCCATATCCACTCCTTTCCCGGAGCTATGACTGAGAAATTCTTGGCCCCGTCCCGGCCCTTGGCATCACGTATCCTATCGACGGACGCGCCAATCTCCGCATTGCAGCCTATGCCGTATATGGTGTCGGTAGGGTATATCAGCACCTTGCCGGTGCGGATGGCAGCGACAACCCTCTTCCTGACGCTTTCGTCCTTCACTACAGATGAGAGCTTAAGAGACTCCATAATAAGAAGAGTTGTCAAATCCTGAATAAATATTCCTATTCCAGTGTGTGGAAAATACCACCGGTAATCTGAAAATGAAAAACGGGATTACACGGCGGGAAGATCTTTTGTCATCTCCACGTCAGGCGATGGACCCTCGTCACCCATCGGCGGCTGTATGTGCTTTATTAGGATTATGTCGCCTACTGCGTGCACCATCGGGAACGGTATCACCACTCCCTTCTTGTCCCCGAGCATCCTGCTCAGGTATGAGCCCTTTATCGCCCTTATCACAAGAGATCTTATCTTGAACCTCTTGAGATCGCACTCCACGTCTTCGACTTTCCCGCAGAAGAAGCCCTTATCAGTGAAGACGTCCTTTGCGTACGTGTCCGAAATGCTTGAAACCTGTATTGCCATATTGTAACCTCCTGAAATATTGGTCAATTCCTATTGCGTTTCAAGTTATTTAAATCTTATTAGGAAGTTGACAGTTACGGCAAGATTTTAAAAGACAGAATCTACATAGTAACATCACAAGCTGAGGTGGCCGAGTCAGGTTAAAGGCGCACAACCAACATCAATGATGATGGTGCGTAAGGTTGCTAACCGTGTATGCTCCGGCATGCGAGGGTTCAAATCCCTCCCTCAGCGCTCGATTTTTTTCATTATTATTTAAACGATGCATGCGAAATAATATTTAGCAAAAAAATGCGATGTTAAAAACCTCATGAGGGGTGGTCTTTATGGCAAAGAAGAAGGCAACAAAGAAGAAGAAGTAATCCAGTCTGGATGCTCTTGCGTCCTCAACGTCTCTTTGCAACTTTCCGCTCTTTTTTGTGACGGAAGAAAGCTTGAAAAAGCTTCCTAATTTTTATAAAATCTTGGTCACTCTATAACATTACAAGCGCCGGTAGTCTAGCCTGGCAGGATACGGGCTTCCCAAGCCTGCGACCCGGGTTCAAATCCCGGCCGGCGCATTCTGCGCTCAAATCGACCTGAGCTTCTCTGCAATCTCGGAAATCCTTTGCCTGGTTCCTTCTTCATTGTTTAGAGCAGCCTTGTCCGTACCTGAGAAGACGTACGATGCCGCGACATCCAGATTCAGGCCATTTGCAAAGTAAGCGAGCGACTGGCTGACGACCCTTCCGGAATCTCCTGAACTTCCTCCGCCAACGACTATGAAGACCACGGGTCTGCCCTTCAGCTTCATGCTGTTGTAGAAGGTATTGCATCTGTCTATCATGTCCTTCATCAGACCCGGGACGTTGTCAAAGTAGTTCGGCGTCCCTATCACGATAATTTCTGCCTGCTCCATCTTCTTGTAAAGGACTTGCATGCCGTCCTCGATTGGGCACTCGCCCGTCCCATCGCATGCAAGGCAGCCTGTGCAGTGCTTAATATCCATGTCCCTGAGAAGGATGAGCTCGGATGAGCCGCCCATCGCCTCTATTACCTGCCTGAGGACGTAATCGGTATTCCCCTCCCTCGGACTCCCTGAAATGAAAAGCATGTTCTTCATACAACCGCCTGATTAAACGTGGAGCATACAAATTTATATTATCTTCTGTCAAACAAAGTTAACGCGGGCCGGTGGTCTAGTGGTTATGACGCCGCCCTTACATCTGTTTTCCTTCATGGGAAGGCGGTAAGTGAGGCGGATATCGGAGGTTCAAATCCTCCTCGGCCCATATTCTTCTAAAGCGACAGAACACCCGAGACGAAGCCGAATCCATAGAAGCCTGCGAACGCGAGCGCGAGGTTCATGACGGTCTTTCCTATGAATGATGCCAGAAGGAATCTCTTCGGGTCGTAGCTGAAGGTCCCGCCCACGATGCCCGTTATGTCATCGGGAAGGGGTGTAGCCGCAAACAGAAGTATGAACAGGAATCCCTTGCCGTCCCTGAACCACTTCTCACCCTTCTTCACCCACTTGGCGTCTTTTCTCTTGATTGCGTGGCTCCCGCCCCTGCCTATCATATACCCGGTGAGCTCTCCTATTGCCATCCCGGCGCCTGAAACGATTCCGACGAGCCATGGATTGAGAAAGGGCGCGGCCGCGATTATGAAGAGGAATCCCGGCACAGGAAGGAATATCGTTGCGGTGCTGGCAAGACTCACTATGAAGACTCCTGCATAGCCGAAGTTCTCTATGGCGTAGCCTGACCATTCAAGAAAAGCAGCAATAAGCGTCGCCCAGTCCATAAGGTTAAATTATTTAAGTAAATTAAATAAACACAGCTTTGATAGGAATATCATGGGCCGGTAGATCAGCGGTAGATCGCTCGGTTGGCAATCGGGAGGCCAGGGGTTCAAATCCCCTCCGGTCCACTATGACTGAAAGAAGGAAGATAGAATGGGACGAGAAGAAGGTGGGCCTCCTGACGATAGCCGTGATGATAGCCTCGCTTGCCGGGGTCGTCACATTCGGCGTGGGCGCGGGTGAGGGCATCGCATGGCTTGCCGTGTTCTCTGTGGCTCTCGCTGTAGCCGCTGTCCTCTTCGGCTCCTGGTTCGGGCACGAAGAATGAGAGGTGAAGCAATGCCCGACATAGCGGTTTTCGCGACCGACCTCCATGGAGAGATCAGGGACTACGAGAGGCTCCTTGAGATAGGTGCTGGAAAGAACGTAAAGGCCCTTATAATAGGCGGGGATATATGCCCCTTTCTGACTGCCATTGGAGACATTGGCCTGTACCAGAGAGAGTTCATGGAATTCTATCTGATACCCAGACTGAAGGAGTTTCGAAAGAAGACCGGCAAGGAGTTATTCATAATGATGGGAAATGATGACCTCAAGATAAACCTGGACATGATGAAGAGGGGCGAGAAGCTCGGCGCGTTCAAGCTCATCAACATGAAGAGCTACAAAATAGGCGACAAATACATTGCCGGCTACTCGCACATAAACGAGGCGCCATTCCTCCTGAAGGACTGGGAGCGCGACGAGAAGGAGATAAAGGAGGATCTTGAGAAGCTGTCTAAGAAGAGCGATCCGGGAAAGACCATATATTCCATGCACGCGCCGCCTCTCGGGACCAACCTCGATGTAATATTCAACGGGGAGCATGTGGGAAGCAGCTCCATAAGGGACTTCATAATGAAGAAGAAGCCCTACCTCACTCTCCACGGCCACATACACGAGTCACCGCAGATGACGGGGAGCTGGAAGGATGTCATAGGCGGCAGCATATGCGTGAACCCGGGGAAGAGGAGCTTCATAGTGTTCGACATAAACGACCTCAAGACGATGGAAGTCGTCACATCATAGTGCTTTACATGGCCTTTGAGACCCTTAACAGGCTGAGATGGAAGGGCGGCATCGAAAGGTGCAGCGTCCGCATAGTGCACAGGGGAGCTCCGGGAGACAGCCGGGAAATACCGGGCGGGAGCATAACCGAGATTAAAAAGTCCTATCTATCATATTCTAATGATGGAAGGGAGACCACTGTCCCCCTTCACAGGATAACCGAGATATTACTTGACGGGAAGACCCTATGGAAGAGAAACACAAGAAGAGGATGATACAGGTCCACGGTTACAGCAGCGACGACCGCTCATTCAAGAGGTGGAAGGAGATACAGGACTGGAAGAAGGTCATGAGGAACTACATAATAATGATGCTCTGCAAGGTGCTTCCGGACAACGAGTTCAAGAACACGATATACCGAAAGACCGGCATAAAGATAGGAAAGAACGTGAGCATATTCGGCTCGAACCTTGACATATTCTTCCCCGAGCTCATAGAGATTGGCGACGGAAGCATCATAGGCATGCTCACCTCCCTCATAACCCATGAGTTCCTCCACGACAGCTGGAGGAACGGACCGATAAAGATAGGAAAGAACGTGACAATCGGAGCGATGACGCTCATACTTCCCGGAGTCACGATTGGCGACGGGGCGACCGTTGCCGCATACTCGCTTGTGAACAAGGACGTCGAGCCGGGCACCCTTGTCGGCGGGGTCCCCATAAAGAGTCTGAGGTAGTCAGGCAGGCGCGCACTTTATAATCACCCTTCCGCTCTCCTCGCTCACAGAAAACTTCACAGGAAGGAACGTCTCGAGTATGTGCATGTTGGTCTGCGCATGGGACGTGAGATTCGGTGCGGTTATAACGCACTCCTCTCCGGAAAGCGCCATATAGGGAAGCAGCTGGTCGCTCATGTAATCGTCCACGCATGCACCGAAGTCTATGGCCTGAAGCATCCCGTTGACGCCTTCTGAAGCCACCTCCTCGGCAGACTTTCCCTTCTCCCCGAGGCCGTCAGAGCCGATTATGCAGCCCTTGTCAGTGCGCGCTATGAGGACCATGCCTGAGCCATGGCAAGAAGACTCGGAATAATGTTTCTTCGAGGTGAGGTTATATCCCCTCTTCCTGAGCATGGCCTCGGCCTCCCTTATCTGCCTTTCGACGACCCTCGGCTTCTTTAGGCTCATAGAAGCAACTGAGACTATGTCAACATCGCGCACCCTGCCAGGAGA
>CAZGWZ010000013.1:0-14579 GCA_964529545.1 uncultured archaeon | reverse complement strand
GATGCTTCTGGCTCTGGCGTTCATGCTGATTCTCCTTCGGCTATCTGGGTGGACAGCTGCAGGCTTGGCATGAAGGATAAGGTCCCGAGTAATCTACAAGACATACATTGATACTTGTGTGCGATATTTTTTATGTATTAACTAACCGACTTTAGTTGGCTAGCAGCTAAACACTCGACGGTCAAACACAATTTACGCTGAGAATCGCCCGGAAGCCGACATCTCGCTTAGTGTCTTGTCTCACTTAATATCTTCTCTATTCCCCTCTCAAGCGTGTACTCGGCCTCGAAACCCAGCACTTCCATTGACCTACTGCAGTCGGCCTGGGTGTGCATGACATAGTTCCTGACGGGATTGCCGACATGAAGCGGTTCTATGTCATTTCCAATTGCAGTGTTTATAGCCTGGACCACCGCGTTCATTGTGGTGGCCTTCCCGGTGCCGACGTTGAATACGCCCGTCCTTATGCTGGAATCCATCGCAAGCATGAATGCCCTGACGACATCCTTCACGAAAACGAAGTCCCTGGTCTGGGTGCCGTCGCCGTATACTATGGGTCTCTCACCCTTCTGCATAGACCAGAGGAACTGCGAAAGTACGTTGGCGTATTTGCCTTTTGCCTTTTCGTTGGGTCCGTAAACGCTGAACAGCCGGAGGCCGACAGCACTAACGTCATGTTTCTCGTGGTACTCGCGAGCGAGCCTCTCCATGGAAAACCTCGACTGCGTGTATCCTTCCATCGGGACCACGTCCATGTCCTCACTGTGCGGAGGCCTGCACCTTCCGTAAAGAGATGACGTAGAAGCAAAGACCACCCTGGAGTCGTGCAGCATCGCGTACTCGAGTATGATTCTGAACTCTTCGGCCGTCCTTCCTGAGAGGTTCCTGTCTGCGGCATACATCGGAGAAGACGAAGGCATGCCGAAATGGAATATGACTTCCGCTTCTGGCATTTCAAGTTCGTTTATGCTGCCGGAATCCGCCTTGATCACCTTCACTTTTCCTAGGCCGGAGAGATTGCCGGGCGTGCCCGTATGGAGATTGTCTATAACGACTAAATCGTGGCCTTCAGAAGTGAGCTCCCTTACCAGATTGGAGCCGATAAAGCCGGCACCGCCAGTGACAACGATTCTCATAACAATGATTCGTAGCAAGATTAAAATACTTTGGTTCACTTAACGCGCATCATCTTTTGAACCATTGTCTCAGAAAGGTATCCGTCCTCGGGATGAATCCCGCAGGATCCTTCACGAGGACCTTGATAACGTTATCCGGTCTTATTGTGTCCACTAGCCACTTGTTCCTCCGATACCTGTCAACGTTTGCATAGTACTTTCTCGTCTTGTTACAGAGATACTCAGGGTCGAAATCTTCTGTCCTTATCATACCGCCGTCAAATCCTACCCCCTGGGCAGGCAGCATGCTCAGGGGGCTGACGTCCTTGCACAGATAGCCATTGTCCTTGCAGAGCTTGTGGAGCCTTGTTCCGATAAGCGGCGTTGCGATGCTGAAATGTGAAGTGGCTCCGTATCTCTTTAGGAGCATCCACGAGTATTTGAATGTCCTCGCTATGTCTTCCTTCTTCTCGCCAGGCATGCCTATGACAAAGAACGTGTACAGGCCCAGGCCGACCTTCTTGCACGCATCTGCAGCACTTATCACATCATTGAGGTCGAGGTTCTTGTCTATAACATCATCGAGTATCCTCTGGACACCCGACTCCACAGCGATGACGATTCTCGTGGCCCCGGACTTCTTGCACTTCCTGAGAAGCTTCTCGTCGAGGGAGTCTGCCCTCATTCCGTTTGGAACGTCCCATGTTATTTCCAGCTCATTGTCTATTATACCGTCCAGTATCCTCTCGAACCGCTTGCTGTCGAGAGTGAGATTGTCATCCTCGAATGCGATGTGTTTGACATTGTACGTCTTTACGAGGTGCTTTATGTGTTCTATGACATAATCAGCCGAATGTGCTCTCCATTTCCTGCCCATGTGTATGTTTATGGAACAGAATATGCAGTTGAAGGGACACCCCCTCGAGGTTATCATAGTCACTTTTCTACTGGAAGTTGAAAGCGATCTCTGTGTAACCTGATCCGTATCTAGTAGCCTGAAATACTTCTCCATATCTAACATGTGGTATGCTGGGATAGGAAGGCTGTCCAGATCCTCGATCCATTCTTTCTTCTCGTTAACTATGACCCTTCCTTTCTTCCTGTAGCATATGCTCCCCACGTTGTTTGGTGGCCTTCCCTCTTCTATGCATTCGACGAGCTTTACAACCGCCGCCTCTCCCTCGCCCATAACTGCGTAATCAAAGCTGCTGTAATTGACCAGAGTGTCATGAGGTGAGGCCGATGCGTGCGGACCTCCGAGTACTATCTTTATCCTACTATCTGTGCTCTTGATAGCTGACGCAATCCTCGAAGCTGACTCAAGTTGCGAAGTGGAAGTGTTTGTAATTCCAACCACATCAGGTCTCATCTTCATTACTGCATCTTTGATATCAGACCAAGACGCCCCTATATGAATCATTCCGCCACGCCTTCTGAGATTGAGCCCTTCGTCCAATGTGAACGCATCGACTATTGAAACTTCGTGGCCGGCCTTCTCAAGGGCGGAAGCTATATACATGAGTCCGATAGGCATAACAAGCATGAAATAGAAGGATTCTGAGAAGTAAATCTGCGGGGGGTTGACAAGCACTATTCTCATATTATTATAAAACTGAGGTAGATTTAAAAGTCGAGTCTGCACGCATGACACCTAAAAACAAGTGCAGACAAATAAAAGATAGAGCCTCTGACAGTCGTGGTCAGATAACTATTCTTTACCCTTCTCTAGAGGAGCCGGAATCGGTACTTTTCAGGCCCAGTCACATAAAGAACACAGTGGATATTTCTGTCTTTTCCCCTTCATCAGGTCTGAGCGGAACTTTTTGAACCTCGCCGAGTTCCATATCTCGGCAAGGCCGGTTTTCTGGACGTTGCCCATTATCTCCTCTTCGAAATAATCATTGCAGCATGGGAGCACATTCCCGTTAAGCGTCACAACCATTGTATGTGACGTAAACGGGCATGGGACATTTGAAAGTTTTTGTTTATCTTCAATCGTGACTGCTCCCGCTCTGTTTGAGAGATACATCGAATCAGGGAACCTGAGCGTGATTTTTCTGCGTTCGGTATAACTGAGCATGGACATACTCTTCTCAAACTTTCCTGTTGGCCTCCTCCCGTCATGCCGGGTCACCATGAACTTGGTAACACCCAGTTTGCTAAGTCTTCTGAATCTGTCTGTATCGAGAAAGTCTCCATTAGTGAAGATTATACTCTCTGCACCCGGACACTTGCGACTTGTATATTCCACAAACTCTTCAAGTCTGCTGTCAAGAAGTGGTTCACCGTAGAAGTGATAATGAATGAAGCCTTTGTATTTGGCACGTGACAACTCGTCAATGCATTTCATGAAAATTTCCTTTTTCATAAAGCCCTTCTGCTTTCTCTCATGCATACTGTTCGGGCAATAATTACATTTTCTGTTGCACATAGAATTAATCTCAAACTCGACAAGGTCGAACATTCGAGAAGTTTTAGGTGCACATAAAAACCCTCTCATGGAAATTCCGACACGGTTCAGAATCATGCGCAGAGATGCTAATGCATTGGAGGGGTTTGCTGTTGCGTATTTTAAGTAATATTTAACCATTCGGCGAATTATTCTTTTATCGTCGATTTTCTTGTTATCGGTAAGCCCTATGATGCCCTCCTTTCTTATAATCCATATTTTTGTATTTGGTTTGGGAGCACTCATGGAACTGCTCCATGCATTAAAATGTATGTACATGACCTCCCTTCCGGTATAGGTATTCGTGAGTTTTCCGTCATTCCATATGCAGGAGCCACACGGCCGCGACTCCAGATTTCTGCCTTTCGCTCTATCCCAGTTTTGACTGTTTTTGAAATCGTATCTCCTTCTTTGCCTGTCGGAAAGTTCTATTACCTTATGTGAAAACCAACGTTCATCATAAGCACCTGCATGGATGTTCTCATGATACCATCTGACACCACCGTTAAGGTCCATTCTCATGACTATCTCAGTCAGTCCGAACTCGTCGAATGCTATATGATCTTTGTCCATGAATATGTCTCTATGATAGCGGTTGTTCTTGTACAATTCATTGAAAATCTTTTTGTTTCTGATTAGTGTGAAATGCCCCAGACAAAAATATTTGCTTGCGGTTATGACGTCGTGATTCTGAAGTATCTCATCTGTAATAAATTTCCTTATATTTCCATAGATTACGTCAATGTCAGTAAATCCCCAGAAGTCGTAATTCTTAACATCGTCTGAGAAGAGTTTTCCGTAAAGCACTTTGTAATCACATATCTTGTGAGCATGAGGAATAGACAGGTTCATGCCCATCTTTTTTTTGAGCATTTCTTCCAGTGATTCTTTTGTGACGCTTCTTATCTCGACGTTCTTTGGAGCCTTTGGTAACTCCTTCCAGTCCACCATGAGGAGCCAGTTGACATCCGGGTTCTTTTCACAGCTCCTCAGGTATGCATCCATCCATCTCGGCTGTTTTCCAAGGTACACCGCTATGAGTAGTATTTTCTTTTTCATTATTCAATCACCATACAAATTTTCGGCAGGAGGCAAGCCAAGAATCCTTCTAGCAACAATTCCAAACTTTCCGGCAAGCATCTCAGAAAACTTAACTAGGCTAACAGCGGCCATCCATATTCTTCTGATATAGTACGTGCCAAATTGAGGGATGATAACTCGTTTATCAATCGACTCCCGGGACATGTCCATGATACCGATGTTTCTTATCAGCCACTTGTCAGTGCATATTTTAGGTTTGTTCATAGCTGCCCATTCACTGAAATGGAGATACATAACCTCCTTTCCCGACTCTGCATGTCTGAGTGTACCACTGTCCCAGATACACGGACCATACGCAGAAGCATCAAGGTCTGTACCCTTAGTACGATCCCACTTCGCTACATTTTTGAAGTCGTAATCCTTCATCTCTTTGTTGGCAATTTCATTCACCTTACTGGAGAACCATCTGTCATCGCTCGTGCATGCATTGATGTTCTCATGGTACCACCTGATGCTTTTTGAGACACTCTTTCTCTTCAATATCTCCGTCAGCCCAAGCTCGTCGAATCCGGCGTATACGTCATTCCCGAATAGCTCTTTGTAGTATCTATTCATCTTGTAGAGACTGTTTGTTTTTTTACTGTTTCTAATGAGAGTGAAGTGACCTGTGCAGTAGTATTTAGATGCACTGATGACGTCATATTTATCGAGTACATCCTCAGTGATGAACTTTCTTATGTTTCCGTGTATCAAATCAAGGTCTGTGAAACCCCAGAAGTCATAACCCCTCACATCCTCTTGGAAAAGTATACCGTATAGGGGCTTGTAGTCACATATTTTGTAGGTGTTTTTTAGTATATTTCTGGCACCAGTTATTTCCTTTGCAAGAGTCTCGAGTCCCTTTTTTGTAATCCGCTTTATCTTCACATTCTTTGGAGCCTTTGGTAACTCCTTCCAGTCCACCATGAGGAGCCAGTTGACATCCGGGTTCTTTTCACAGCTCCTCAGGTATGCATCCATCCATCTCGGCTGTTTTCCAAGGTACACCGCTATGAGTAGTATTTTCTTTTTCATTTGTTACGTCCCTGCACGTTATCGCTCTATGTGGAAGAACATTGCGCGAATCATAAACAAGAGATGTTGGGTTGTTTTAAAAATAAACAGGCACTTTAAAAGTCTGTTCCTATAATTTCTCAATTGTCGACTATGAGTATGAAAAATGGTATGGAACTCGGTATGGAGTTGGCGAAGGCTGGCTTCAAGGAGAAGCACGAAGGAAGCTACCTTGGGATATTCTGGTACCTTCTGAATCCCCTGCTGATGTTCATGCTCCTTTTGCTTATTTTCTCAGACAGGCTTGGTGCTAACATACCATCATATCCGCTCTATCTGCTTATCGGTATAATCATGTTCAACTTTTTCCAAAAAGTTACAGTGGAATCCACAAAAATCATAAATGACAATCGAAGAATTGTCAAATCTATAAAATTCCCTATGGAGTCGCTTGTAATTTCAATCGTTATCAAGACGTTCTTTTCGCACATATTTGAGATAATGCTATTCATAGGATTCATGATATTTTTTCACAATTCCATAATAGGCATAATATACTACCCACTCATACTGATATTTTTCTGTATATTCATATACGGTTCATCGCTGACGCTATCAGCGCTATCAGTGCACTTTACCGATATTGAGAACATATGGTCATTTGTCTCATACATTCTTTGGCTCGGGACTCCGATATTCTATTCCATAGGCGGTCAGACCAGACTGCTATATGCCAACATGCTGAATCCCGTGTATTATTTCATCGCAGTATCCAGAGATGTTGTCATATACAACAGAGTGCCGGAATTGTGGCTAGTAGCAGGTATGATATTACACGCGTTGGTGTTTTTGGTAGTAGGAACACTAATCTTCAATAAACTGAAAGTAAGGTTTGCTGAATTGGTATGAACAAAATGGAAAGGATTAGGGTCGAGAACGTATCAAAAAAGTTTAAGATAGGCGTCAGAAGAAAAGAGACAGTAATTGGAATGCTTATTTCATTTTTATCAGGAAGGGAACCAAGAAGGTCTTTTTGGTCACTTAGAGACGTTTCACTTTCTGTCAATGCCAGTGAAATTGTGGGACTGATTGGAAAGAATGGCTCCGGGAAAAGTACGCTGCTTAGGACCATAGCTGGCATTTACAGAAAAGATAGCGGTACTATAGAAACCAAAGGAAAAGTGATACCATTAATAAGCCTTAACAGCGGCATGGAGGGAAGGCTTACGACAAGGGAGAGTATATACAAATGTTGCTCGTTATTTGGTCTGACAAGAAAGCAGACCAAATCTAGAATGAAATCCATATTAGAGTTTTCAGAACTCAGTGAATTCATAGACACCAAAGTGTACCAGCTTTCGGATGGCATGCGACTGAGGATTTCATTCTCAATTGCAATCCATTGTAACCCTGACATAGTCCTTGCAGACGAGATGTTTGAAACAGGAGATGAGAGTTTCAAAATAAAAAGTGCGAAGAAGATAAAAGAGCTTGTCAAGAGTGGTGTAAGTGTGTTGCTTGTGAGCCATGAACTTGCATTGATAGAAAAATACTGCAAGAGGGCGATTTGGCTGGAAAAGGGGCGTATAGTCAAGAAAGGAAATTGCAAAGAAGTCATAGAAGCCTATAAAAGAAACGGCTGAATGTTTCTCAGAATAATTTTCTCCTAAAAAAATAACCGTGAATGTAGCCGGTTCTCCATCCCATTCCCGTCACAAGATCGAATATGAATCTGTCGCTTAGACGTATCAGTCCGAAAGACATTCCCAATAGATAGCGCATGTTGCCCGTGTGGGAGCATCCTGAGAAGAAGTGCTCTTTGTGCTCGCTGTAAGACTTTATCAGCATTATGTTGAGTCTACCCCTTGACACCTGTTTCTTAAAAGTGCTGAGTGCACTACCCGGGTGAATATGACCCACGAATATTTCCTTAAGATGTATACGGTATCCGCTGATTTTCATTCTCGCATCGAGCTCTGTGTCGTTCACTGTATAGACAAAAGGATTGGTAAAGCCAAGTTCCTTTAACACCTTTCGCCTGATTGCGAAATTAGCCGTATCCAAAAGTCCTATCTTGTTGTCGGCAAGCCTTTCTCTTGCAAGTCTCCATTCATCTTCTTCTATAAGCCTTGTCCAGTAATTCCGGTGAATTGCCTTTTTCAGTCCCTGTACAGCAACGACATCCTTATTTTGAAAAGGTTCCACCATCTCTGTTATCCAGTCCCTGGGGACAACACAGTCAGAATCCGTCATGAGGACGATGTCAGAATCCGAATTCATCTCGCCCCTGCGCCTGGCAGCGCCTGTGCCCCTTTTCTGTTCGGTCAGTATTCTAATGTTCCTGTTCTTCAGGCAGAATTCCGTGACGACATTTTTCGTTCCGTCGGTGGAATTGTTGTCGACAACTATGATATCGTAATTGCCGTAGCTCTGGTCTATTACAGACTGAAGGCACTTTCTGATTTCCTTTTTCCTGTTGTAGACGGGTATTATGACAGATACGCTAGGTGTTTTCATGGAACTTCCTCCTTAAAGATGTGTCTACTGATTTCAGCGCGAGGTATAGCGAAGGTGAATGTTTCCTGAGGAAAATCCCGGCCATCCCGCTGAGCCTGTCTGTCTTGCAGAGTGCCGTGCTGAGGACCGGATAAATCTTCCACTTCAGATAGCCTCTGTAGTTTTTCCTGTGTCTTTCACGCAGATACCTCTTGTACTCGTCGAGTTCTGCATCGTCAAGGCTCCTGCGGGAATCGGGGATGTTACGAAGGTCTATTCCCTCTGCCATCTCCAGGTTCCTTTCCCATTCCTCACGGAAAGGGTTTCCCGGAATCCACGGCTTGTTCTCTCCTTTGATGAAATGCAGTACCGAGCTTTTAATCTTGTCTGGCTTTATGCCAATCCTTTCTGTTAAATAGCACGGCCAGGAGTTGTAGATGAATGGCAACTTTTCGCATGAATGACTGAACTCCATGTTGAGTATGAGCTGCTCTCCGTACCTGTTCACCTCCGCGTATCTGGAAGCTTTCGCTGTGAGCCTGGAGAAGGTTTCTTCATCTATGATGTCCGTGCTGAAAGCCATCACACCTGAATTGAACATCATGGATTCCAAGCCGTACTCCTTTTTGATCACGTCGTAAAGTTTTCTGGCATTTTCCTTCCTTTCGAATCCTGCAGAGAATCTGCCGGGCTTTGCAAGGCACTCCCTGAAAGTCATGTTCTTGTGCGCAGAGAATCCAGATGTCCTTGTCAGCCTTTCGAGTGATGACCTCACTATCACGTCCGCGTCCAGGAACACTACATTCTTCCATTTCCTGAACTCGGGTGTGAAAATATAGAATTTGCTGAAGACCGTATCCGGTCTTGCATTCTTGTTCCCATGTTGGAAAACGCTCCTGCACTCCCTGACCAGTATCCCCTTCTCTCTGAACCATGAAAGCTCGCTTTCTGGTATGCCATGGGAAAGGAGCATGTAGTCGCCCTTCCATCCGGCGTTCCAGTAGACTCCCGAGAAGAGCTGCTTGGCCTGGTCCACGTAGTTTCTGTCCGCAAGCGTCACAAGGAGGTTGTTTTTCATGCGTTACCATCCCCTCTTGTCCGTACTGTCCCTTTCGCCGTGTAATACATGCCCGGAAAACGCCTTCTGACAAAAACCCCCAGATGTCCCATCTTCCTGTCGACGCTGCCCATGATGCCCATTCTAATCAAGAAGGTCTTGAGGCAGAACTGGGAATAATTCCTCATTTTCAGAATGGCTGCAGAACATGTGCTCTTCCTGGCATAAAGGACTCCCTGGGAAGTGGTTATGGGCCTTATGATTACCTGAAATCCCTTTTTTCCAAGAAGCCTCACTATCCTGAGGAGGCTGCCTGCTCCTTCGATGTATCCATGATACTCAAGCACAATCTTGTCCGTCTTGTCAAGATACCGTGAAGGCGTAGCGGCCAGTATGCCGTATTCCCCGCCTTCGCAGTCTATCTTGAGGAAATCGCAGCGGTCTATCCCGTTGTCCGTGAATATGTCTTCAAGGGTCGTGCACTCTATCGGAACCGAATCCGGCCCGTGACCGTATGTGCTGTGACCGCCCGTATTCTCCGGGTCTGTGAACAAACGGCACTTGCCGCGTTTTTCCCGCACGCCGTTCCTTGTCAGTTTGGTGTTCCTGATTCCGTTCTCTCTGCAGTTACTTTTCAGGAGCCTGAAGTTTCCGGGGTGCGGCTCGAATGAGTATACAATCCCGTCCCTGGCAAGCTTTGCCGCATATGCGGTGAACGTGCCTATGTGGGCTCCTATGTCTATGACCGTATCGCCATTCAGTATGCCGAATCCGTTGGAGGTATATTCGGCTGACCATGCATTCTCCACTCTCTTTATGTCTATAGAGGAATCTACGTTGAATCTCAGCTCGACTCCTCCGGGGAATGTCTTCTTTATCAGGGTCATATCAGGCAATCCTTATCGCTTCCTTTATTCTGTCTATGAATATCGCTGTATCGAAACCCGCAGCCTGCCTCAGACAGACGTTCTTGTATTTCTCAACGTCGCTTCCGACCTCTTTGACGGCTTCGACCAGCTTATGGGCATCGATGCTATCGACCAGCTTGCCTGTCACTCCATCGATGACGGTCTCTTTATAGCCGCCTTCGTTTGCAGCTATTACCGGCTTTCCCGAAGCCATGGCTTCCACGGGAGTGAGACCGAAATCCTCGTCTCCGGCAGTGGCTATCAGGCCCCTGCATTCTGAATATAGACCAATCAGCTCGTCTGAGTCGACCCAGCACATTATCTCGACATTGTCGGGCTTTATCGACCTGAGGTATCTCTCATATTCGAGGAAGTGTCTGGATTTCTCGTAAGAGCCTACTATGACAAGCCTCTCATCGGGCATCTTTCTGAAGGCGTCCATCTGCATGTCTATCCTCTTGTGCGCTATCAGCCTGTTCACCGAGAGCCAGAAGTCCCCGCTCTTCCTGTAATGGAAATTGGACGTGTCGACAGGAGGGTGTATCACGGCAGCATCCATGCCGAGGTATTTCCTTATCCTTTCCCTAGTATTTCTGGAGTTGCAGGCCATCCTGCCAACGTGCCTTGCATATCTCCTGTTGAGCCGCCTGTTGTACCATACCCACGCATCGAAAATCCCCCTGCCGTACCAGGACACAATGTTCTTCCTCGTGTACTCGTAGAGGTCCCATATCTCCCTTATAGGCGAATGGACGTACCAGAGGTTGGGTTTGTTTTTGACCGCGCCCGACATGGCCCAGTCGCCTGCTATTATGTGGAAGTCGTACATCCCTCCGAGATCAAGCTTCCGAAACCTCCTCAGGGCGAGCTGCTGCCTGAAGGGGGCATTAACGGGAACCGAACCTATCGAGATGACGTTGTCAGCGCTGAAACCCATCTTCTCTACCTTCTCCCTGTCGACCCCTGTGGTATATATGTCAGCATCGAGCTCCCTTGCCAGAATGAGGCTGACCATCTCCGCGCCGCCTATGTTGTCCATGAAATTGTGGAAGACCGCTACCCTCATCTTATCACCCGGGCTATGTTTCCCATCGGCACTCAGAACCTGTCCGGATGCCCATTCTAAATTTGTCAATTATTATTATAAAGGGCTGAAAACGCCATATCACGGCCAGCGTAGAAGCTTCTGCATAGCAGACTGCAAGCGAAGAATCGTCATAAACCATAATGGCTCAAGGTCGGCCATATCCTTGCAAGCGCAATGCGAGCATGCTATGTTCTTGCTGGAGGGTTTTCCAAGGAAAAGGTCCTTTGCCGCTACGTACTTTTCGCTTCTGAGACAATTCAGCAGACCTGAAACGAAGACGTTGCCAAAGTCACTGTGAGTATTAATGCAGCAGCCCAGAAGCTTCCCGTCCCAGTTTATCTGGGGGGAGAACCACAGGTCATGACATGGGGTTATTGGGTTCCTTTTATATTTCTGCCTGAATTCGTCCTCGGAAGCAACGCCCATATGGATTTTCCTTCTCACCGACTCCTTGTCTCTGACCGGATACAGCTCTGAAAAATTCAACTTGCATGAGAAATCCATGTTCATCTTCTCTGCCATCTTCCTCGCCGCAGAAATCTCATGTTCATTGTGCCCGAATACCACGAACTGCCATCCAAGTCTTGGAAATTCGGAATTGTATTTCTTCTTGAACTCGTTAATTTTTTCTATGTTCCTGATGACCATGTCAAAATCACCGCCTCTGCGATATATTCTGTAGGTTTCATCAGACGCTCCGTCTATTGAGACCGAGATGAATCTGACTTCATACTTCACGAGGCATTCGAGCATATGATTACTCACGTTATTGAGGTTTACGCCATTTCCCGCCGTTATGTTTATTCCTCTTTTGTGCGCATATCGGATAATCTCTTCAAGTTCTGGATTGAGGAATATCTCGCCGTAGTTTGAAAGCTCGACGTTCTTTATCCATCTATTCTCGTCAACTATCATTTTGAAGTCGGAGAACTTGAGATATCCGGAGCCGATGGCGCTGTCCCTGTTCTTGCCCGTTCCCGTAGGGCATGCGGGACACCTGAGCTGGCAGTTGCTGCAGGCTTCGATCCGGACGGTGTCCAAAACGCCCAGCCTTGCAAAATTCAAAGACATGCGCAGTATGTGCATTATGCCCGTCTTTCTGTGCATCTGCTCCAATAATTTCCCCGTGAAGAACTTAACGTGATTCATGAAGACCACTTCAATTGTTAAAAATCCTGTATCGGGTGATGGCTGCCATTAGTTAATTGTTAGAATATTATATAACTTAATTTCATCCAAACTGGTGTCTTGGCCAGATATCTCAGACCAAACAGTTACCAGATGTGCTTCCTGATATTATCGTCGCGCTTTTTCTTACGGTGCACTTGGCCGGCGTCGCGGCCTCCATATTGAAATTGCCTGTAACATTCACTAGCGTGGATAAACCGAGTGTGGCCTTGTTAGCCGAGCTCAGGTCGAGGCTGCTTGCGGTCACATCCGATCGAAGCTTCATTATGGCTTCACTCCCAACCGCCGTCCCTGTCGATCTGGCGACGACTTCCCCAGCGGCGTTGACGACAACCCCGATGCCTATTGTCACACCTCTCGGAGACTCCATGTACAGGCTGCCAGCATATACAGAAGAACCCTGCCTAATTATGACATCGCTCGTGCTGAACTCTCCCGTCGAAATCATAGTTACAGGACCGCTTACGTCGATATCCGAATTGATGCCTATCCTGACATTCTTCGTTGCTTGCATATAAAGCTCGTCCGCATTGACCGTCGAGCCTTGGCCGAAATGAACATCGTTAAGCTCAGACAACAGAGCCACCTGCTGCACGTCCACTACGTAACCATTATTGTCAAGAACGCCATCCCTTCCGTCAATGCAAAGGGTATCGCCGGTAAAGGCCATGTTGTTCTTTATATTTATCTTGCACGGCGAATGTATGTCGATGTTCGTCTGCGACACGTCGTATGCTATTTTAAGGTTCTGGTATTTTTCCCCGTTGAACCCATAATCGGAAAGATATGCTGCAAGCTCATCGTCATCGTTCACGACAACTGTAGTCTGTGCGCATCCGAAGCTGCCGTAGTCCGTCTTCATACCACATACCACGCCGTCGCAGTTCTGGTCGATGCCGTCACCCCATGGGTCTTCCGCGCCTGGATACACTGCAGCATTCCCGTCGTTGCAGTCTCCTTCACACATCATGAACCCGTCGCCGTCGCCGTCCGTCTCATTTTCGGGAATCAGATCGTCGCAGTCGTTATCCTTGCCGTCGCATATTTCCTCGGCGCCGGGATGGACCGTTGCATCGTTGTCGTCGCAGTCAACATCAGCTGAGTAACCGTCACCGTCATTATCTAGTGTAACATAAGGTATGTTATCGGTCTGCCACTGGAAATACGGATAAGTCAGTCCTTCTTGGATTATCCAGACATTTTCGAAGTCAAATTCCGGGAATGTGGACTGCTGGACCATCTGCGAAGTGGTCTTTGGTGTTCCGATTGCCGAATAGCCGAATATGTCGCTGTCGTAATAGACCCCGCTATATGATGATGGTGTATAAATGCTTATGGCGTCTTGGGGATTTGAGCAGTCAAGCTCTGTTGCGGAATATATGTTGTTCAAATTCTCGCTGCCTCCCTCAATCCATCCCAAAAAGCCTGAACAATTCCCAAGACCGCTTATCCTGCTTGTCGAATATGAATCGTTTATTACAGACTTGTATTCATATTCCCAGAATCCGAATGCTTCGGTAGAAGAGTTTAAAACCGTAATGTCTGCATCTGCGTAGCACTCGAGTATTGTAACGGAAGTTCCGCCGCCGAATCCCCCACCTTTTCCGCCGATAAGGGTCGCATTAGTCCAAGACCTTTCTAGGTAATTGGTATTTTCTGGGTCGCCCCAATTCCCCGTATTTGCGAATCCGTAGCATTTCGGGTAATGAGAAAAATGTATAGTATCTCCACAGTTTGCGGTGCCGCCGGATACATAAGAATCGGTTATATTGCCGAATCTCAATTTCCCTGCGAACATGACGCAAACGCTGCCTTCGGCTGCCATATCCCGGCAATTCATTGTTGCATTAAGAACGTAACTGTTACTGACTACAGTATTGCCATCAATAGTAATAAATCCCGAAGCAATTTTTGTCTTTTCATTTGCATTTACTACTATGTTTTCCGTATAGCAATTATCAATTACAAGATTGGCTTGTGACGGAGAATAACCGATGAAACCCGAAACTCTTATCCCTGTTCCGTTTGCAGTTATTTCTGTGTCTTTGACATAAGAATTGACCACATTTGTATTTGCATCAACAATACCTATGAATCCACCACAATGCTCACCGTTACATATAACCTCCGAATTTTTCACAAATGAATTATAAAAATCGCCGTGCGCTGTGCCGCATAACCCACC
>CAZGWZ010000012.1:5168-15313 GCA_964529545.1 uncultured archaeon | reverse complement strand
TTTTTTTAGCATCCATTTAATAAGCCATATGCAGAATATCAAAACTATTAAGGTGTTATAGATGACACGCGACCTCATAATAATAGGCGGCGGCCCGGCAGGGCTTGCTGCGGCTCTTGACGCCAAGTACCTCAAGCTGGACGCTCTCGTTCTCGAAGCTGAAAGAGCAGGAGGCGCTCTCTCCCAGAGCTATCCGTGGAAGACGGTGGACTCCTACCTCGGGTTCAACGGCATGACAGGCAGGCAGATAGCGAACAGGGTCGTCGACCACGCCAGGAAGGCCGGAGCAGAGGTCAGGGAGTTCGAGGAGGTAAAGGATGTCAAGAGGACCAATCATTCATTCTGCGTAAAGACTGACAAGGGCGAGTACAGGGCCAGTGCCGTCATAATCGCCACAGGTATGAGGGGAGTGCAGAGGAAGCTGTCGGTTCCTGGAGAGGACCTCGAAGGCGTGTCCCACTTCGTTACCTCGATAAAGAGGTTCGAAGGCAAGAGCATCCTCGTGGTCGGAGGCGGAAACTCCGCCGCGGACTGCGCCCTCGGCCTGGAAGAGGCCGGCGCCAGGGTGTGGCTCGCCCACAGGAGGGACGAGATGCGGGCCACCGGTGAGAACAAGGAGAGGATTACAAAGTCCGGAATTACGATGCTCTGGAACACGGAAGTTGAGAAGATCGAGGGTAACGGTGCGGTCGAGAAGGCAGTGGTCGTCGACAACAAGACGAAAAAGAAGCAGACCTTGAAGCTCGACGGCGTCATAGTCTGCATAGGCTCCGTGCCCTCGAAGGACTACCTGCAGCACCTCGGCATAAGGATGACCGACTCGCTCGTAAAAGTCGACAGGGACGGCATGACAAACATCAAGGGCGTGTTCGCTGCAGGCGACATAGTTGACAACATAAAGAGGATACCCCAGGCCCTCGCCACAGGCGAGAGGGCTGCCTACAGCGCGTTCAGGTTCATAAAGAATCCGTACTGGGAGTGAATCACTTCTTCTTTGCCCTGGGCTTTCTGGATGCCTTCCTTGCCGAAGGCTTCCTTGCGGCACTCTTCTTCGAAGCTCCCCTGCCGCCCTTTCCGGCTTCCTTTATGCCGGAGCCGGAGAGGCCGTAGACGCCAGCGGGGCTGGTGTTGACCTTCATCGGATGCCTTATGGCATAGTAGATGGCGACGCCTATCATCGCGAATGCGTACACGAGCACCCATACGATGACTACCGCGACTATTATGAGGAGCGACCCGGCTATGAAAGGCAGCGCCATGGATATGAGGGCGAACAGGGGCTCCCAGAATAGGAACACGATGCCTATGGCGGCCAGAAGCGACGCTACGCCCACCAGGAACGCTCCCGTTATTCCAAGTATGTACTTCCTGTCAGGCATAATCATCTCCTCGCCATCATGGAGCCTATGACGGCTCCCGCAGCGACCCCGCTTCCGCTGTTCCTCGGCATGTACTCGGAGAGCTTCCCGGCAAGCTCGGACACCGGAAGGCTCTGCACCCACACCCTTCCCGGGCCGGTGCACGTCGCAAGGAAGAGACCCTCCCCGCCCCATATGATGTTACGCACGCCCTTGATCCTCTCGACGCTGTAGTCCACGGACGCGTCGAACATCGCAAGGTTACCCGTGTCGACCCTTATCTTCTGGCCCGGGGCGAGCGATATCTGGCTCACCTCGCCGCCCACGTTGAAGAAGCACAGTCCCGGCCCCTTTACCTTTATGAGTATGAGCCCCTCGCCTCCGAGGAATCCCGCGCCTATCTTCTTTGTGAAAGTCGCGTCCATCGTGACGGTCTCCTCGGACATCAGGAAGGCGTCCTTCTGTGCGATCATCTCCTCCCCCTGCTTCAGGTGCATGGGTATAATCTTGCCCGGGAACTCGGAACCGAAACCCACTATGCCGTTGCCGGATGCGGAGCTGAAGTTCACAAGGAAGAAAGACTCGCCTGCGAACTTCCTCTTGAGGCCTGCCCACAGGCCGCCCTTGGCCTGCGTCTCCATCCTTATGTTGTCGCTCATGTAGACGAGCCTTCCGGACTCGGAATATATGGTCTCCCCCTGGGTCAGCTCCACGTTGAGGAGCTGCATCGTCGATCCCTGGAGGTCGTATTTCATGAAATAGCACCTGTCTATTATTTTTATTCAGGGGTTAAAATAATTACTATGAACACCGTTACTTCTGACTTCGTGAAAGGGGTATATCCTAAGAGGCAGAAATGGAGCAGCAAGGGCGATTCCGGCAAGGTCCTGATAATAGGCGGGAGCATGAGATACAAGGGCGCGCCTGCGCTGTGCGGGCTTGCCGCGCTCAGGGCAGGAGCTGACATAGCGACCATAGCCGCGCCCGAGTCCGTGTCCGGTGTGATATCGTCATTCTCTCCAAATCTCATAGTCGAGCCGCTCGTCGGTGACTACATATCGACAGAGGACGTCGCAAGGCTGGAGGCCCTCTCGGAGAGGTACGACGCGGTGGTGATAGGAAACGGCATGGGAAGGATGCGGGGCACGAAAGACGCCCTGCACGAGCTCCTGTCATACCTGAGGAAGCCGTGCGTGATAGACGCCGACGCCCTGCATCTCCTGAGCGAGGACAAGAGGCTTCTTCGGAAGGGCTGGGTGATAACCCCCCATGCGGGCGAATTCTTCAATCTTAGCGGCCACAGGGCCTTAAAGACCGTGGAGGGCAGGATAAGGCAGGCCAGGCGCTTCAGCCGCGAATTCGGCTCTGCGGTGCTCCTGAAGGGCTACAAGGACGTGATAGCAGGGGACGGCAGGGTCTTCATCAACTCGACGGGGAACCCGAACATGACCGTGGGAGGCACAGGCGACGTCCTCTCGGGCATATGCGGGGCGTTCCTCGCAATGGGTATGAAGGCTGTGGACGCTGCGGCCGCGGGTGCATACGTCTGCGGTGCCGCAGGCGACCTCGCCTCGGAAGACAAGGGACCGGGCCTTCTCGCAACAGACGTGATAGAGTGCATTCCCATGGTTCTCAAAAAAATCATTTAGTTTCATATGTTACCATTTGGTAACCAAAAAGTTTATATAGTAACTGACACTACTATAAGTATGGTAAAGAGGAGTCTGAGTTCTGAGAAGCAGGAAATGGACGAAGCGTACAATAAGGCAATGAATTGGTTCTTCTCTTTCCCTGAGAGGGAGTTCGGACTAACTGAGCTATCAGAAAGGCTTGGGATATCAAAGACCACTGCCAACAAGACAATAAGGCTTCTAGAGGAAGAAGGATTCGTCAACATAGATGTCATAGGAAGGGTATGGAGGATATCGTGTAACGTGGAACACCGATACAACTACACAAGAAAAATAGCATACAATCTCATAAGGGTCTATGAATCGGGTATCATCGAGGAAATACATAAGAGATTCCAGAATCCGAGAGCTATCATACTGTTTGGGAGCTACCGGAAAGGTGACGATAACGAGAAAAGCGACATAGACGTAGCGATTGAAGTGCTCGGGAATAGCGGAATGCGGGTTGAAGAGCTTGGTGTCATAGAGAATTTCGGCTACAGGGAGAATGTGACCGTGAACATGATTGTCTTTTCGAGGAAGAATGTCGATACCAACCTTTTCACGAATATAGCTAACGGCATACTGCTCGAAGGTGTATTGGAGGTAAAACCATGATAAGCAGATACAAAAGGCCTGACAGGAAGAATGCGATGAGTATATTGCAGGCCGCAAGGAAAGAGATGGATTTCACGATGAGTATCAATGTCAGTAAAGAGTCCGCGAGCACGATAATCAGAAACACGCATGAATGTTTCAGAAAATTGGGTGATGCACTCATGGTTTCCAGAGGAACGATATCAGAAGACCACGTGTCCCCAATCAAGGAGCTTATGAAGCTCAACGTGAATAGCAAGCGTCCGCTTGCGCTTCTGGACAGCGTCAGAAGACTCAGGCATAGTGTCAACTACTACGGATACAGGCCAAGCCTGATAGAGGTTGAGGATGTGCTGTCGATAGCAGAAAACTGCTTCAGACCACTTTACGGTGTTATCCTAAAAGAGATAAAGAGCGCATGAAGCATGAATCCCTGATATTGTTGTGATAAAGACAACAGTAGAATGTAACGTTTCTACTCTATTATTATCGGCGCCATCCCCGAAGACTGGGAGTTCATCCTTGACGTGTTCTCCAGCTCGTCGATCTTCGCGTGTATCTTGTCCAGGTCCAGCTTGTGTATGGTGCTCTCGAGCCAGTCGGCCTTGGTCTTGAGTATCTCCAGGTCGCGCATCACTCCGGAGACCCCGGACGTCTCTATACCCCTGGTCGATGATTCAAGCGAGATTATCCTGGTGTTCAGGGCCTTCAGCTCTATTCCCATGTCCTCCAGCTCCTCTCCGCTTACGGACCTTGTGGCCTTCATGACCTTCCTGAGCTCGTCCATGTCCTTTCTCATGTCCTCTATCTCCTTTAGAAGCGACGTGAGCTTGGCGTCGGACGGCTTCACGAACGTGCCCATCTCCTTGACCTTGCCCTCCATGTCGTCTATCCTCTTCTGAAGCTTCTCGCCGAGCATCTTGTTGACCGTGGCGGGCTGGGCAAGGAGCTGCTCTATGGTGCTGCTTACCATCTCCTCCTTCAGCCTCTCCACCTCGACAACCTTCTCGCTCACTCCCCTGGAGAGGTCTTCCAGCTTCTTCTTGACATTGGTCTCTATGTACTCGGGGAGCCACTGCCTCATCTCGTCCATCCTCTTCTCGAGGGTCCTGAACCTCTCCTCGCCGACCCCTGAGCCTATGGCGCTCTCGAGCTCTTTTATCTTCGCCTGAAGCTCCTTTGGCACGCCTGCCCTGGCCTCCGTTGCGGGAAGCTCTATAGGCTTCAGCGCCATCGCGAGCTTGGCGAGCTTGGAAAGGTCTGTCTCCAGCTTGTCCATCCTTCCCCTGACCGCCGACATGTCGGCAGAGGGGACGCTCGCCTTGAGCTTCTCGATGTCGGCCTTGGACACTCCCGAGGGCTTCGATGCCTCTATGGTGTCGACCCTCTGCTTTATCATCATGAGGTCTTTTGAGAGCTCATCGAGCTTTGAATCATCAGCCGGGGCTTGCGGCGCCTTCTGCGCCTTGGCCGGCGCGGGCTTTGCCTTAGAAATCTCCGTTATCTTCTTCTCAAGGAGGTCTATCCTGCTAACCAGGAGGTCGGTTGCTGCGGCGCCCTTGCCTCCCTTGGCAGGAGCCTTGGTCATGCTCGTCTCCAGGCCAGAGAGCCTCGTGCCCTGGTCCTGCAGCGAAGAGCTCATCTGCTCTATCCTGGACGATATCTCGTCTATAACGCCTATCTTGTCGAGTATCTCCTTTGGGGCGGCAGGCGCACCGCTGGCGGGCTTCTCAAGGCCTGCAATCTTCTCGTTTATCCTGGATATCTCCTCGCGTATCTCCTCAGGGACCTCGAGGTCTATCTCTCCGGGCTTTGCGGTCTCGAGCTTCGATATCCTCTCCTTTATCTCGGAGAGCTCGCCTGAAGGGACCTTCCCTCCCTTTTGGGCGGGAGCCTTGTCCATCGCAGACATCCTCTCCCTTATCTTTGCCATCTCGGCCGTGATGTCCTCTATCTGGTTCTTGAGCTTCCCAGTGTCCGCCCTCTTGGCGCCCTCGAGCTGGTCTCTCATGGCCTCCAGATCGTCCGCGAGCTTCTCTGCCTTCTTGAGCTTGTCCGATTTCTCGACGAGCTCGCGAAGCTCGCCCACCTTGTCCATGTCGTCAGAAGAGGGGCCGCCCGAGAGGCTGGCCTTGTCGAGCTCGTTCTTGACGTTTATTATGTCCAGCTTGTTCACGAGCTGGAGGTCCTCAAGCTCGGCGAGCCTGTCGTTTATGGCCTTGACGACATCCGATTGCGGGGTTGGTTCCTCTGACATTTCACATCACTTCATAATTTTATTGAATCCATGTTATAAAATCATAGCTCTATGCTCGGCGTGACATCATGGCATACCGAATTCAGCACCCGTATTTCGTTTATTACAGTAGTGTTGGCATTTATGTCCGCGCTTATGTTTGCAGATATCACCGCTGACCTGGACGGCCTGAGGGGATTTCCGGCAGTCTTCTGGCTCGCGTCGGTGAGCTCAAAGTAGGCTATCTCATCTACCGAGCTGTTCTCTATCTCCACCTCCATGGAGAAGCCGTAAAGGTCTATGCTCCCGGTGTTCACCAGCTTGACCTTTATCCAGTCGCTCTCTCCGGCGGTGTAGTTTGCGCTGAGGTTGTAGCTGACACCATAGTCCCCGTAGCTGGAGTCGAAGTCGAGCCCGGCGTTCCTGCACATCACAAGCGTCTGGGTGCTCTGGCCGGTCTGATTCGCCGTCGTGGAGACGAGCTCGTACATCCACGGAGCGACAAAGGACGCGATGCTTATGGCGATGACGATAAGTATAGTCACAGAAATGATAGGAGAAAGGCCCTTTTGCATGTTTATTATTTGTCCGTCTTCCTTAAAATTATTCTTCGGCCTCTATTGTGAGGAAATCCGCTCCCGATTCCAGGGTGAATATGACGACGTAGTCGGGAAGGTAGGCGTAACCGCTGCTCATGTGGGCCTTGACCTGGGCCGCGGGCAGGCTGTATCCCTGCTCCACTATCTCAGTGTATCCCGTGCCGTTCATGGACGTCGAGTTGTCGTCCACCGATATCTCGAGCCTGTCGATGTCCATCCACTGCGACAGCTCCTTGTTGTAGATTCCCTGAAGGAGCTCGCTGGTGTTGTAGGCGTCTGCTGCGCTGGCAGAGCCGACCTTCTTTATGTGCACTATCAGCCTCGCATTCTCGAGGACGTACACGCCCTCTGTCCCGTTCTCGTATGCCATGGCGTCGAGGTTGGAGCCGGCGACGAGGTTCCCGATTCGCTGCATGCTCCTCGGGGACACTACCATGGAACCGGTCTCAAGCTCCCACTTTATCAGGTCCTTGTCCTCGTACAGGGTTATGGCGCCTGCGCCAGAGGTGACATACAGGCTGGTCCTGCTGCCCTTTCCCTGCGAGGCGATGTCCCTTACGGACTTGTCTATGTCTAGCATGAGGGACTTGGTCTGCTCGTACACGGAGGACGTCTGCATGGTCTGAACGACGGGCGCGGACATGCTGTAGACGACGAATATGAGTGTTATGACTACGGCAAGGAACAGTACTTCGGAGATGATGCTCAGCCCTTTCATAACACCCGCTACTTCTTAATTTGTCCATTCAGGCATATATCTCTTTTCTGACGACGTCGTCGCCCCTCTGGAGGTATATGGCCGAATAGAGCCACGTCTTGTTCGTCGTCATGAGTGCGTCGGCGCTCTCAGCGTCGTATGATATCGTGACGTCGTATGTGTATCCGGTGGCCGTGAAGGTCGTCGAGTTGGCTGAGGAGTCGGGCACGTATAGGGCCTTGTATGTTCCCGAGACGTTTATGCCTACCGTCTTGGCCTCTCCCATGACGTTTATGACGCTCACGCTCATCGCGGCGTCCCGGGAGCTGAGAACCACGTGCAGTACGTCGAGGTCTATCCCCCTGGTGGATGACATCAGCTCTGCGAACTTGGTGAAGTTGTAGAGCGTGGCGACGGGGGCGGATTCGTTCAGCCCCAGGTTCAGGGCATGGGGAAACTCTGACTCCAGGTTCTCTGAGAGCCTTGCCATGTCGGAACCCGGCGACTCGTCGACGTGTATGAGCGGGGCCGCCCCTAAGTAGAACAGTATGCACATGAAGAGGGCGCCTATCATGAAGAACTGCCCCTTCCTACCTGAAGACATAGAGTATCACCTCCGATGGACGATACTGATCGTCGCCCGAGAGCAGCATGCTCGTCGCCCACACGTACTCATTCTGCGGGAAGCTTCCGTAGCAGGACGTGACGTTGCATATGACGACCGTGTAGTTGTACCCGGACAGGTATCCCGTTTCGGACACCTCGTATTCTATCGAGGCTATGTCAAGGTCCGCGGCATATGTCCTGAGGAAGCCCTTCTCGTGCACGGACTGCAGGGCCCGATGGCCCTGCGAGGGCGGCTCCAGCGAGACCTGGGAATACGTTGACGTAAGCCCGGCTACGAATATTAGTATGATTATGCCGCTCATGACGGCCTCCATGGTCTTCCACTGGCCCTTCATTGCCATAGCCTCACCGTTACGTTCACAAATCCTCCTCCGTACATCCTTCCTGAGTACTGGAAGGCGAACACGTCCCTTATTGCAGGGATTCTCTGGCCGCATTCCATTGTAGAGTTGCCGCCGTAGTCAACGAACACATTGAAATCGAAGAGCGACCCTATGGAGGATTTCGCATCATCATAGCTTTCGTTCATTTCCGAGCATGCCAGGGAATTCATCTCCGTCGAGAACATCCTGGTCGGCTCTGCCGCGCCGAGGGTCGTCTGGTTCTCATGCGGGACCAGAGGCTGGCTCTTGCAGGTCTCTCCCTCCACCAGCTCAGAGATAGGGATGTCCGACTGCATTATGAAGAACTCGTTATTTCCTGTGGTGAGGTCCGTTGTCCAGAAGAGGAAGTTGCCATTGATTACACAGTAGAGATTGTCGCTTGCATTCGAAACGGGGAACACCTTCGTGGAGTTTATCATGTCATCCGTCCAGTTCATGTATGCCCATATCGACAGGGCGGTGACGTTGTAAGAGGACGTGATGTTGGCAGGCGTCCTGAGAGTGTCCGTCATCATGTAGTCTATGATGCTGTCAGCGGATGAGAGCGCCGATGCGGATCTGGTTATCAGCTCTCCGGCGCTGATGCCTGAATAGTACGAGAATCCCCACGTGATGAACATTATGAATGTCACTATGGCTATTACCCAGTCGATGCGCATACTTTATTCTTTCTTTTTGCCGATTATATTGTTTAGTCTGCCTGCCAGGGGAGCCGCATACGTGCTTATGGCGTCCCATTTGAGCCATATCGCCCATAGGCCGAGGACCAGCGCTCCGAGGCCTGCCTGCCAGAGCACGTCGTGGCAGAGCACCGCTGCGTCAGTCCCAAGAGCCCTCTGGATGAGGACCACCACCACAATCCTCGCCACGTTCCCGAAGTGTATGACGGGCAGTCCTATCAGAAGCCCTGCGATCCTCTTCCTCATGCTTGCGCCGACCGTTGCGAAGAGGAGCGCGAAGAAGAGCACCATGGACTTCCATCCAGTGCAGTCGGGGCCGATGAACATTATGAACGGGTCGCAGGATTCGCCCACCATGAGGACCAGGTCGCTTCTGAGCACCTCGACGCCGAGAAGGCCGAGGGCCGAGCGTGACTGGGCAGTCACGGCCTCCTGGAGGGGCAGGAGGCTCGGGTTCATCCAGAGTATGAGATACAGGGGGATTGAGAACAGCAGGAGCCGGATAAGGAAGTGCAGGGCGTCCCACAGCTTCTCGTCCCTCTTCGACAGCTTCGGCTTTCCCGGAATCCTGAACTTCATTTTTACCTTTTTAATCTATTGGGCCTCACGTTAAAATTCGAAGGCGCCGCAGAAAGCTTTATAAATGATTACTCCTAGATGGTAGTAAGGTGAATATATGGCATTAACAGGTTCGGTCAAAGAATTCAGGTTCCTCAGAAATTGCGGCATTCCAGCGGACGCGTTAGACGTTGACATATACAAGGCATTCGCCAATATCTACGAATTCGTCGACAACGATGGGCACGATTTCGTCTATTACGCCACATCATGAGTGCTTAGAAGCATTTTAGGTTTATTAGCCATCTAGCCGCGGCAGTGAAATTTTTATATCTCTATAATACTGTTATAACTATGACCGTAAATGCCGGAAGGATGAAGTGCGAGACGGCAGTCCATGACATATTCCCGATAGCGAGGGCCATGATAGCAAGGAAGCTCGTGGAGGTCTACGGGTTCTCTCAGACGGCTGCGGCGAAGAAGATGGGCATAAGCCAGCCGGCCATATCCCAGTACAGCAAGGACATGAGGGGCAAGAGGGGCAGGGCGCTCTCCGAGGACCACGGCTTCGTCTCGATAGCAAACGATGTGGCCAAGGGGCTTGCCGAAGGCTCCATAAGGCCTGAGAACCTGGGAGGGGAACTCTGCAGGTTCTGCAGGCTCGTTGAGCCTTCCGGCTGAGAAAACAAAAACTTATTTAAAGATGAATGACATTCTAATAAAATCGGTGTTTTGATGGC
>CAZGWZ010000012.1:2250-5068 GCA_964529545.1 uncultured archaeon | reverse complement strand
GATGCCGCAACCGTTGGAGACACTGTCAAGGTGGAGTACACAGGTGTCCTTGCGGACGGCGAGGAGTTCGATTCAGGCGAGCTGGAATTCACCCTGGGCTCGGGAGAGATGATTGAGGGATTCGACGAGGCCATACGGGGCATGAAGGCCGGCGGGGAGAAGACGTTCACCATACCTGCCGAGAAGGCCTATGGCGAGCCTGACCCGTCGATGATAGTGGAGGTACCGCTGACAAGGATACTCAACAAGACTGTCGAGATAACGGTTGCTGATTTCGTGAACACCTTCGGAGAGGAGGGCGTCGTGGGAGAGGAGTACTTCCAGGACGGGATGGTATGGCCGATAAAGGTCATCTCGATATCGAATGACACCATGGTTATAGAGCACATGCCAACTGACGGGTTCCAGATAGAGTCCCCCTACGGCGTGGAGACTGTAAAGCTCCTTGATGACGAGCTCGAGATAACGCTTGAGCCTTCAGTGGGGCAGACTATCGACACCGCTTATGGCGAAATAAAGATAGCGGACGCTGACGAGGACTCGATGGACCTCGACTTCAACCACCCGCTCGCAGGAAAGGACCTCACGTTCACGGTAAAGGTAGTGGAAGTCACAGAGGGAACCGAAGGGACACCTACTGAGAACCTGCCAGCAGGCGACGTCTGCGGGCAGCTCGGGATACCGAAGTCAGACAGGCCGAACGTCGAGATATTCATAATGTCATACTGCCCGTACGGGCTTCAGATGCAGAAGGCCGCGCTTCCGGCGATGGAGCTTCTTGGTGAAAAGGCCGATTTCACTGTGAAGTGGGTCTCTTACGTAATGCACGGGCTGAAGGAGATAGAGGAGAACAACAACCAGTACTGCATACAGAACGAATACCCGGACAAGTACATAGACTATGCCAAGTGCTTCACAGTAAGCGACGACTCAGACGGATGCATGAGCCAGAACGGGATAGACAAGGCCGTGGTAGATGCGTGCATAGCAGAGGCTGAAGCCGAGTTCAAGACTATGGAGCTTTACGATGACAAGAGCACGTGGAACAGCGGAAGTTATCCTCAGTACAATGTTCACCTGCCGGAGAACCAGATGTACGGCGTCAGGGGCTCCCCGACGACCGTCATAAACGGCAAGGTGGTGAGCGTCAGCAGGTCGCCTGAGGACGTAAAGACCGCAGTGTGCTGCGCATTCAACGTAATGCCAGCCGAATGCAGCCAGACGCTGAGCACCGCGCCGGCATCGCCCGGGATAGGCGGCGGTACCGGGACTGACACCACGGCATCCTGCTGATTATCAGGTAAAATCCGTTTATAAGATCTCCCTGAATAGAGAAATCATGAAGTTCAAGCTCGGCGAGCGGATTCTGTTGACACTGGATTCTTACTCACGCGTCCATGTAAACGACCTCTATGAAAAGATGGAGACTATGGGCTACGAAGGCGGCAGGGAGAGGTACGACAGCGCTATAAGCAGGCTCATCGCAGAAGGCATGATACTGGACAAGAGCCATTCGGCAATCAACGGCGTGACGCTGATAGCGCCGCTTGTGGACCCGGGTTACGAGGACATTTAATAATGTTCACCTCTCCGCCACGTACAGGCAGAAGCCTTCCTTTATCTCATGCCTCGGCATACTAAAAGAGTTCGCATTCAGAATTAAAAAATAAGCCACTTACTTCCTCTTGAAGACGTTCTTTACCTTGCCTGCCATGCCTGTCTGCTCGGGCTTGTAGGCCTTGTCAAGCTTCTTGTAGGCGCCGTCATAGCTCATCTTGTACTTCCTCGCTATCGATCCTGCCGTGGACGGCCTGCTCGGAGTGCCTCCGCGGAGCGCTGTGAACGCATTCTTCAGCCTCTCTGCTATGACGGACTTGCCCTGGGGCGAGTACCCCTTGCCGAGCGTGTATCCCTGTGTCGGCACCATCATGTATATGAGCAGGCCCACCGCGCCCACCAGGACCACGGCAACGACGACCCAAAGGACAAGCGTGTTCCAGAAGACGGAGCCTGCGCCCTCCTGGATGCCGAGCTCGTTCATGAGCGCCCTTGTGTCATTCACAAGGCCCTTCAGCTGGTCAAGATACATGGCGGCCTGTACGTAGTCCTCTTCCTCCATGGCAGCCTTGAGAAGGTTGAACATGGCTACCGTCTCGTTGACCTTGAGCTCCAGGGTAGTCAGGTTGCCAGCACTGAGCTGCGACTTGAAGGACTCGAAGTCCGAAAGAAGCTGGTTTACTATGTTTGTATAGTTCAGGTAGTCTGCCTCTATCGCGGCTATGGCCTCAGGAAGAGGCTGAACCACGAGCGTGAAGTCCTTGGTGTCCTTGGCCGTGGAGAAGCTTGTCGTCACCTTGAAGCTGCCCGGATGCTTTCCTATCTGCGCCCAGCCGGATACGTTGAAGGTCGCCGTGAATGTTCCCGTCTTGTTGACCTTTATCGTCTGCGAGGCCGGCGTCACGTTCACCTCCACCCCGTTGACGCCTATTTCGGCGTTCATTATAACCGCGAGATCCTTGTTTCCCGTGTTGAGCACCGTGACGTTCGTCTTGACTATCTGTCCCTGAAGCACCTTTACTTCGCTTTCGAAGGACTTGACGGAAACCCCATAGATGGATTTCAGCTTGCACTCGTGCCCGGAAGCGACATATCCCTCGTCGCACTCAAGGGTCACGCAGACAAGATTGTCGCATACCTCGTTTGAGTCGCAGTGGTCGTCGTTTGTGCATTCGTACGTGTTGCCGCCCGGGGTATTCCCTGTGTCCTCTTCCTCCTCCTCTTCAGACTCGACTGTCATGGAGAAGACCTTCGTGTACCA
>CAZGWZ010000012.1:0-2150 GCA_964529545.1 uncultured archaeon | reverse complement strand
TGTGTAGTTGAACAGGTAGGTTCCCGTGCTGCTCGAGCCGGTGTTAATCGAGGTAGTCATGTTCCTTATGCCGGCGGCATCGTTCCTGGCCGCGCTCGAGTTCTTCCAGCCGTCGTACACGGTTATGTTCACCAGGTCCAGCTGGGTCACAGGACTGCCATTGTAGAACCTGACAGTGATGTTAATCCACACCTTCTGGCCCGCCCTTATCTGCGGCGAGAATGCTTTGCCGTACGTAAGGTTGTTCAGCGTCACGTTTAGGAACGTCGAGAACGTATCCTCTATGTAGTTGTCGCCTTCGTCCACCTCATTGGACTCGTTGTTGTAGTAGTCTGCCTCCACCCTGATGTAGAAGACCTTGTGGGCGCCTGATGTTATGGTGATGTTCCCGCTCACGTTGTACTTTGCCCCTACAGTGAGGTTTGTGGAATTCACGAACACCAGGTCCGTGTCCTCGGGCCCGTCGCACTCGTTGCTGTCGTCATCGAAGAAGAACCTGACCCAGGTCCCGCTCGAGACGTTGGAAGTGCCGTTGTTCTCAACAGTGACGTTTATTATCATATTCTGCCCGGGGTAAGGGCTCGGGTCGAGAGGGATGTATATGGCCGATATTATTATGTTGGACCTGTTCTCGATGTTTACCGTACTGTTGGACGTTGAGAACCCCGAGTTTCCGTAGCTGTCCGTGCAGAGCACGTTCCAGCGGTATGTCCCTTCCGAAAGCCCGTAAACGGTTATGTTGTTCTCGACGCCGCTTGAAACAGACGTGTCCGTCCCGTTTGCGCCCCAGCTTCCGGTGAAGTTGGACCAGAGCGTGCAGCTCTCGATGGACAGCGACGTGTCATTCGCAGTGAAGTTGAAGCTCAGCATGCCGGAGGGGCGTGTTGAGCCGTTTCCCGGGTATGTCATGCTGACAGAGGGAGCTGCGCCGTCTATCCCGCTGGTCACGTTAGGCATCACGATGTATCCTCCAGTGGCGTTAAGGACAACCAGTGTCCACTGGTACGCTGTCTCGGAAGAGAGCGTCCTTGCAGCCGCTGTGAAGTTCACCTCTATCGAGCCCCCGTTTGTTATGTTCGCGGTTCCCGTGCACTGTATGAGCGTGACGTTCCCGGCCGTGCCGCTGGTGACGTTGATGCACGTCCACGTCGAGTTCGTCGCGTTTATGGTGCTGTTGTCGATTGCGAACACCGCCGCTCCTGACGACGTCGGGACGCTTATGTTTATCGCAGATATCTCCATGGTCTCGTGTATGCTCGATATCTTGAAGCTGAACTCCTCTGTGTCTCCGCTTCCCGTCCAGTTGTCTCCTGCGCCGGCATCAAGCTGCACGGTGATGTTGTCCGATGTGGAAGTGCTTGGATTTCCGGTTGCCGAGATTAAAAAGGTGATGCACAGGATGATAGCTATGAGGGAAATGTACCCCCCTCTCAGGCCGTTGTTTTTGATGGCTGCTGACATTGTGACTCCCATGCAAGATAGAGATATTATATTATTGAGTCCTAGACTATTTAATTGTATTTCAATTAATGTCCGTCCCTGCTAATAAATCAGGCTCTAACTGCGCCCTTTCTGCTGCGTGTAGAGTCTGCTCAACCTCTCGATGTCGTCGCAGTCATCGGGGCTCCTGTCATGCCTTACGCGGACCAGCCTCGGGAACCTAAGGGCGTATCCGGAGCCGTAGTTCGGGCTCTTCTGTATCTCCTCGTATGCTATCTCCAGGACGACCCTGGGGCGTATCCTGACTGTGTTGCCCTTCTCGCCCGTTATCCCCGGCTTCAGCATCTCCGTGAGCTCCCTGAACGTCATGTCGCCGTCCTCTGTCTTCTTCTCCTTGACGCCCGTGCCCATCATGCCGCACTCGAGGAACTCGCCGCTCTCCCGGTCCATGCACGAGAGCACGAAAGAGCCGAGCCATCCGGCCCTCTTCCCGGTCCCCCACTGGGCCCCGGTTATCACGAGGTCAAGGGTCTCCATTATGGGCTTGACCTTGAGCCATCCGCCGGCGACCCTCCTTCCGGGCTGGTAGATTGCGTCGAGGTTCTTCACCATGACGCCCTCCTGGCCCGCAGAAAGCGCCTCCTGATAGAACTTCTCGGCCTCTTTGACATCCTTTGTGACGAGGGGCTTAGCCAGCTGGAACCTGCCCT
>CAZGWZ010000011.1:0-15382 GCA_964529545.1 uncultured archaeon | reverse complement strand
CTCATGCGAAATGGATGTAGGGAACTTTAACGGCGACTACAACATAACCTACAGGAGCTTCGCGGTCGACATGGCCGGTAACAGGAACGAGAGCATCGAGAAGAGCTTCCTCGTCCTGAAGCCTCTCAAGATAACAACCGGGGCGTCAGACATATACATGATGCTGGGATCCTCGAAGGTGGTGTCGCTTGCCGTGTCCAACAGGCAGACCGAAGAGGACAAGATAAGCATAAAGCTTCTCGACTACCCTTATGCGAAGTTCGTTGACCTGACAGAGGGAGAGATGTCCTACGACAACCGGTCGGTCAACATAACGCTCTCCTCAAAGGAGACCAGAACTATCCATATAGAAGTCTACACTTCGGAGACCGGAGACGACTACATACTCAACATACACGCAAACACTACCAAGGCCGGCATGGAGACTAAGATAGAGGACAGGGCCAGGATAGAAGTGAGGATCGTATACCCGCAGGAGTTCCCCGGCCTCGGCTTCCCGGCGGTTGCGCTTCTTTCGGCTGCGGCGTGCATCATGTACGTGTTTTTCAGAAGGGAATGAATCAGAACTCGAGCCTCTTTCTCAGCGGGAACAGAACGAATATGCACGCTATCGAGAGGGCGCCTGAGACTATGAGAGGCCACGAAAATCCGTAGGCGTAGCCCAGCGGGCCGAAGACGAAGGCACCGAATGCGGCGCCCATGTTCATGAGGGAGTGGGCTATCCCGCTCTCTCCCGCTATCCTGTCCGTCTTGAAGAGCTTTGAGAATATCACGAAGTATCCGATTACGGCGAGCCCGTCTCCTATCTCGTGGAAAACCCTGAAAGCGAAGGAAATGTAAACCACGTCAATTGTCATGAGTATGTGGCCGAGCCCGGATATGAGGAATCCTGCAAACATTATGCCTCTGTGCTTCCCCGTCCTGTCTATGAACCTCCCGCCATAGAATGACGACACTGCAAGTATCATTATGGGTATGCCCATGTACAGCCCCGACGTCACGAGGTCGAGGCCGAGAGACTCCCTGAGGAACAGCGCGTAGGACGTATGCTCAGCCCCCCAGTGCATGCCGAATATGAAGAGCGGTATGAGAAACGGCAGAGCGCCCTTCCTCATTATGACCTTCCTGTAATCCTGGATGGGAAAGCTGGCACTGCCCGCATCGGCGACGAAGAACGAGAATACGGCCATGGCAAGGAATGCGACGGCCGAAAGCAGGAGCGCCCCCGAGAAGTTTATGCTGTAGAGCAGGAGGCCTCCGAGAAGGACGCCCGTACCTGCGCCGAAGCTTCCGATCAGCTGGTAGAATCCGAGCCTCCTTCCCTTTCTGCCGCTCTCGGCCAGCTTGAAAGTGAGGCTTCTTATACTCGAATCCACCATGTTCCCTCCTATGCCGCCGGCTATGAAGAAGAGCATTATGACGTAGAAGTCCCTGAACGCATAGAGGCCTGCGAAATGAATCGACTCCAGGACCATGCCTGTTATTATGACGTACTTTATGCTAAGCCTGTCGTTTATGATGCCTATGGGAAACGAGCTCACTATGGAGACTACGGTGTAGATGGACATCAGTATGCCTATCTGGAGGCCGTCGAACCCGAAGTCTATCAGAAGGAGCGGTATGAAGAAGAACGTGATGTTCAGGGTTAGCAGCTTCGCGAAGTTCAGCCCGTTTGGGACCTTCAGGGAGACCATAAGAAGTTATATTTGGAGGGTTCGTTTATATCCTCGGTGCTAGCCCTGCTTAAGCGGGACGAACACGCACCCGCCGTGCCTCTCCTCTGAAAAGCCGTCTTCGGTCTTCTTCAGGACAGTCAGCTCCTGATGGTAGAAACCTCCGACAGGAGCGACTATTATGCCGCCCGGCTTCAGCTGGTCCTTCCAGGCGGGGAGTATCTCGGGAGCCGCGCAGGTCACGATTATCCTGTCGTACGGAGCGGAAGGCGGATAGCCTGCGCTCCCGTCGCCGAGTAGCACGCTGACGTTTGTCTGCCCCGCGCTCTCTATGTTCTTCCTGGCAAGAAGAGCAAGCTCCGGGAGGACCTCTATCGTGTAGACGCTTGAGACCAGCTTCGAGAGTATGCCGGCCTGGTATCCCGAGCCTGAGCCTATCTCGAGGACGGTGTCGCTCCTCCTGGGCCTCAGAAGCTCTGTCATCATGGCGACCATGTGGGGAGCCGATATGGTCTGGCCGGAGCCTATGCCCATGGGATAGTCCTTGTATGCGAAAAGCCTTTCAGAATCCGATACGAACTGCTCTCTCGGGACCTCCCTGAAGGCGGCTATCACCTTTTCTGTCCTCAGGTAGCCCTCGCCTATCAGCTTCGAGAGCAGCATCTCCCTTTCCTCTGGGATGTCCATAAGGTTATGTTGGGCCATCGCCTAATTAAGGCGGCACTCAGCTATTTTTATTTCGGTACGGAAAATAGTCTTATGATGTACTGGGACTACTGCGTGCGCGCTGACACGGAGGCTGAGGAATCCGCAGCCACGGCCCGGAAGCTGGGCTGGAAGGGCATATGCATCCTGTCGGAAGGCGCGGCGAAGAAGCGGGGAGATGACATGGAAGATGCAACAGAAGGGCTTCTGATAAAAGGCAAGAATCCGGAAGACGTGAAGAAGCGGGCCAGGTCGAGAAGGAAGGACTTCGGGATAATCGCTGTCATAGGGACAACAGAAGATGCAAACAGGGCAGCGGCCGAGACAAAGGAGGTCGACATACTCATCCCCGGGGTGGGCACGAAGGTCGATGTCACCATGGCTAGGATTGCCAAGGAAAAGGACGTGAGGATAGCATTCGACTTCTCAGCGCTGATACATTCGACGCTCGAGGACAGGGGCAGGATATTCTCGCAGATGAAGAAGAATGCTGACTCCGTGAGGAAGATGCGCGCAAGGTTCATCCTCACTTCAGGCGCTTTGTCTGCATTCGGTCTCAGGGCGCCCTCAGAACTCGCGTCGTTCGGCAGGCTTCTTGGATTCAAGGAGCCCGATATAAAGGAATCCATGAGCGGCGCACTCATAGAGGAGAACATGAAGAGGCTCTCCGGAAGGTGGATAATGCCGGGAGTCGAGGTGGAGAAATGAAGCTGAGGAGGCTCCCAAGCATGAAGGAGAAGAAGAGGTACGTCACCTTCAGTATCATCTCTGACAAGCGCGTGGCATATCCAGACGTCAAGGGCGCGATAACAGACTCGGTGATAAACTGGATGGGAGAGAAGGGGCTGTCAGAATCCAACCTGAAGGTCATAAGAAACCTCTGGAATGACAATTCTAAGGAAGGCTGGCTCTCATGCACGCCTTCCTCAGTGGACGACGTCAAGGTGTCGCTTGCGCTGATACACCAGATAGGGGACAGCAAGGTCATAATAAGGACGCTCCGGGTGTCAGGGACGATAAAGTCCGGAAAGGAGAAGCTGAAAAGGTGATGATCATGAAGTTCGACCTGCATACCCATACATACTACTCGGATGACGCGGCAACCAGCCCTGAGGACATGGTCATCGCCGCGAAGCAGAAGGGCATGGACGGCATAGCCGTGACCGACCACAACATGATTAAGGCATGGAAGCGCTCCATAGCTGCCGGCAAGAAGCACGGAGTCATGATAATAAAAGCGGAGGAGATAAAGGTCTTCCATGACGGCAGGAAGCTCGGCGAGGTGATAGCGCTGTTCTTAAACGAGGAGATAAAGCCCGGCGAGGTCGGAGAGGTAAAGGACAAGATAAAGGCGCAGGGAGGTATAATGGTGGTGGCTCACCCGTTCGACAAATTCAGGAACAACTTCAAGGACATAGATGCGCATAAGAAGCACTTCGACGGCGTGGAGGCGTTCAACGCAAGGGTGATAACCACGAGGTTCAACGACAAGGCGAGGGCTTTCGCAGAGAAGAACGGGTTCGGCGTTACCGGAGGCTCGGACGGGCACTGCAGGCTCGAGATAGGAAACGCCTACACTGTAGCTGACATAACGAGGACAGAGGACCTGGCAAAGGCGATAAAGAGCAGAAAGACTCAGGCATTCGGAAAGAAGACGAACCCGCTCATACACACGCTGTCGACAATGGCGAAGCTCGGGCTTCTGAAGACGCCGAAGGATTAGGAGAGCGTCTTCAGCTTGTCGCGATAGAACCTGGAGGCCTTCGTTATCTCATCTTTTCCCTTCCCGGTTATGCAGTAATATGTCCTCTCGGGTCCCTTTCCCTGGTCCTTCTTCTTCACCCTGACGTAGCCGCCCGCTTTGAGCTTCTTGAGAACTATGTACGCGGTGACGTTGCCGGGAAGGAAGCCGAACTCTTCGTTTATGCTCTTCCTTATCTCGTATGGGTACATCTCCCCGCGCTTGAGGAGCGTGAGGATGTATATCCAGAGGTTGTCTTTTGTTATGCTCTTCTCGAACCTCTCCGAAGGGGTGACCATGAATAACTATTTCACGCCGTAAAATATATAAGGGACCGGTGCCATACTATTTTATAGCATAAAATACTCTGGAGGTTATGATTATGAAAAAAGGTGTCTCGATAAGGCCGGCGAGCGGCAGGCTCGGCATAATGACGCCGGGGATGGGTGCGGTGAGCACCACTTTCATGGCGGGGGTGATGAGGATAAGGAAGGGGCTTTCGAAGCCGTTTGGAAGCGTCTCCCAGATGCAGACCATAAGGCTTGGCGGAAGGGACAAGACGAGGTCGCCTCTCATAAAGGACTTCGTGCCCCTTGCAGACTTAAGTGACATAGAGTTCGCAACATGGGACATATTCGAGGACAACGCATACGAGGCAGCGGTGAAGGCGGGCGTGCTGGATTCAAGGGACCTTGAACCCGTCAGGGCAGAGCTTGAGAAGATAAAGCCAATGAAGGCGGTTTTCGACCACAAGTTCATAAAGAATATAGACGGGCCGAATGTCAAGAAGGCTGATACCAAATGGGAACTCGCCCAGCAGGTGAGAGAGGACATCAGAAGGTTCAAGAAGGAGAAGAACCTCGACAGGATAGTGATAGTTTGGTGCGGGAGCACGGAGACCTACATACAGAAGCATCCGGTCCACGAGACTATAGAGTCTTTAGAGAGCGGCCTCAGAAACAACGACGAGTGGATAGCGCCCTCGATGATATACGCATATGCGGCGATAATGGAAGGTGTCCCATACGCAAACGGCGCACCCCACCTGACAACCGAGGCGCCTGCGCTCATAGCGCTCGCAAAGCAGAAGGGGGTACCGATATCGGGAAACGACTTCAAGACGGGCCAGACCCTCATGAAGACCGTCATCGCGCCGGGAATCAAGGCGAGGATGCTCGGCGTGAGGGGATGGTTCTCAACTAACATACTCGGCAACAGGGACGGCCTCGTCCTCGACGATCCGGGCTCGTTCAAGAGCAAGGAGATAAGCAAGAAGTCCGCACTCGAGTTCATATTCCAGCCGGACATGTATCCAGACCTCTACAAGGACACGTATCACAAAGTGAGGATAAACTATTACCCGCCTAAGGGTGACGACAAGGAAGGCTGGGACAACATAGACATATTCGGATGGCTCGGCTATCCGATGCAGATAAAGGTCAACTTCCTGTGTAAGGACTCCATACTCGCAGCGCCCATAGTACTGGACCTGGCGCTGTTCATGGACCTAGCGGGAAGGGCAGGCATGAAGGGCATACAGGAATGGCTCAGCTTCTACTTCAAGGCGCCTATGCACGCAGACAACGTCTACCCGGAGCATGACCTGTTCATACAGCACACGAAGCTAAAGAACACGCTTAGGCACATGATGGGAGAGGAGCTCATCACCCACCTGGGACTTGAGTATTACGAATAATTTCGGTGCCCGTCAGGGCACTATCTATCCTATTGACATCGTTTTTGACGATTGTTCTATGCAGCTTTGCGTATACCTTCATACTCGTTCTTTGTGAGGCCGACTGCACCGCCGGAGAAACCGCCGGTATCCATATAGGACCTTCCTATGTTTTCGAATCTTTCCCCATCAGGTCCGGACACGATCTGAAATAGTGGCCTGTAGCCATACTCTTGACCTGAACCTACTTCGAATCTTGTGTTATCGATGTCAGAACCATATACGCCGCCCGCTACGTAACCATCAGTAATGCCGTCTACATCTATACCGGGCTTACTTTCAATATACCTCTTAACCTTCCTCAGAGTATTTCCTGCATTCATATCAATCACTACCTATTAATAGTTATATTTACGCTTTATAAAGCTTATTATTGTCTGCTTGATACCGATTAAGGCTAAGAAATACCGATTTATTGAGCTTTAGAATAGATCAAGAAATCCAACTACTGCAATCATTAAGTAAACAGTCCTGACGGACTCTATGGTCTATCGCAGGTAAAACGATTTCTACTTTTTGTCCGTTTCTTTCCTGTACTCAAAATATGAAAACGCCACGACATAGGCAGACACTGCAATTGTTGCGCTTATGAAAATCCAAAATCCCCATTCACCAAAAAATGCTCCAATGACTGCAATCAGCCCTAGCAACTTGAAAAGCTTTCCGCCAATCTCGTGAGTTTTATTCCACACGCGTTCACTACTGAGTGTCCATGGAGTCTTTATACCTACAAACCAGTTCATCTTCAGGTTTTGCATGATACTTCCAATGAAGTAAAACATGGCACCAATCGCAGGAAGAATCATAACAGCCATATTGAATGCGAATCCAAGACTAGCAATCACTATTAAGACGTGCATGTAAAGCAGAAAACCGAGTATGACGTTTATCAGCAAGTTGTACTGACCTGTAAATTTTTTGACGTTCTCTTTCAACGGGTCTATCTTTGGTATTGCAATGAATAGAAGTAACAACGGTACTGCCACAATCGGCGTTATTGCAAGGCCCCAGAATTTGTCCATGTGTCCATCAATCTCGCCTTTTGCATTCCAGTGTGATGGTATTTCATCTGGCATAAAAGGATACACTAAAAATGATATAGCAACCGTTGCAATCACGATTGTCAAGGATATAGCGTATGCAGTGTTCATAATAAGATGTTTGTTTTACATGCTAATTAAGTCTGCAGAGATTACACACTGACAGAAGAAGGTGTCGGCGGGCTCATACCAAGAGGGTATACTATGTCATGTATCCAGTATTTTTGTGTGATTTCGTAGATTTCTTTCCCACCACGTGAGTCAACTAGCTTGGCCTGGTATCTTTCGGTTCCCTGACAACCAGAGAGTATGCAAGTAGTCGGAAATTCCATCATTATACCATTTTCTTCCATCTCTTCCAGCGTATATCTTTCGCCAACATCAAGCGAGAATGGATGACAATCAATAAGCATGTATTTATTCCCTTTCTCACCGGTCTTGGTCTTGGCCAGAAATGCGATTCCGTCCATGTGATAGACGTCTGGAATACCAATCCTCTGTCTTTCGAAACCTTTTTCAATCAGTTCTTTGTTGCTGAGCCATTTACCGATAGAGTAGCCATCAATCCCGATTTCACTGTCAGAATCAGCCTGATCCATACACTGCAATAAAAAAGTAACTTTATAAAAAGGAAATCATGAATTGCCTTCTTATTGAAGAGAAGACGACGGCAAATAAGTTTTTTGTTTATTAGGGAAGGCCACAAAATTAATTATGACGTTCTACGCTAACCGGCAGAAATTCGACGGACTGTCCGAAAAGATAGGAAAAAGCCTCAGCAGGCTCGGTATATCGCCAAACCAGTGGACGGCGATAAGCATCCTGCCGACGCTCCTGTCGTTCTGGTTTATAATAAACAGGGAGTTCATGCTGGCGGCGGTCTCCTTCATCCTCGCTGCGTTCCTCGACATGGTGGACGGAGCTGTCGCAAGGGCGACGGGAAAGACAAGCAGGATGGGCGCCTACATTGACACGATGATGGACAGGTACGTCGAGTTCATAGTGGTGCTCGGACTTGTGGTTCTGTCCATAAACGGCGGCATGCCGGACATGTTCCTGCCAGCGACCGTGTGGATATTCATCTTCTACTTCGGTTCCATAATGACATCATACGCAAAGGCTGCAGCAAAAGAGAAGGATTTCGTAAAAAATGAGATAAAGGGCGGGCTCGTTGAGCGCGCAGAAAGGCTCATAATGCTCTTCATAGGAATAGTGTTTGCAAGCATAAGTCCGGTATTTCTCACTCTCACCGTAGCGATACTTGCAGTCCTGACAAACATAACTGTTCTGCAAAGAGTGGCTATAGCGAACAAGTCGTCGGGCTAGTGGCTATCATATATCTCTTTTCTGATATGACGTATCTACTCTCGCCGTTTCTGTTCGTAATTACATTCATCCTGTACCACTCCGTGTCATTTCTGAATATATTGGCAGAGCCGTTCTCGCTTAAGCCCAGGCCAAGCATCTCGCCCCTTGTATATGTCCTGTTATCCTGAAGGAGAAGTTCATGGCTCTTTGTGAAATGAAGTCTTCCATTTTCGTCAACATCAACGATATGGGCCATACCATTCCTGAAGTACACCCTACCAGATCCGGTACCCGCCCTCTGGCACTCATATCCATTATTCTGAAGTTCGTACCTTGAATAGCCAGGAAGCGAATTCCGATTCTTCACGTGGCCATGCTCTATATCACTCTTACCGTCGATAACATACACGCCTATGCCGCCAACCTCCTTCACACGATATATGACATGGCCATTACCATAGCTCTTCGACTTGCTGCCAGGAGCTCCGACGTTTCTGAAGCCATTTGTGTCAAGATCGTGTTGTGTTACTCTTTCGTCCAACAAGAACGGCGCATTTTCGCTCTTCTTCCATGGCTTTGGCTTTCCCACCGTAATCATACTGCTACCTATATAGAATGACCTGACCATGTTTCTCTCGTCAGACGCGTCATTCATCGAATCCTCTTTTATCTTTTTGGCAGGTTCGCTCTCTGGGTCATCTTCAAGAACTAGAATATCAGCCCCGCCAAGAATTGATTCACGCTCAGCCAGAACACCTTCTGCAACGTATGACTGCGCAGCATCCGGTCTCTCTGCATACTTCTTTTCGAAAACCTCAACATCGCCGTTATCAAGAGACCTCACAGAATAAGTCACATCGCCATTCGAAAGCAGTCCGTAATTGCGCAAGCCTTCACCAATCTCCTTGAAGCCGCAGCCGTGCAGCATATCACAGAATTCGTCAACACCGTAGAACCCTATATCAAGAGGGTCGTTGAATTCACGCCACTGTCCGTAAGACTCTATTATCTCCCTGCTTGTATCGAGTTCGAAAGAACTATGAACCGGAAAGCCTTCTAAGTCTGTTATATCACTTAACTCTTCAAGCTCGAATAAGTCGTCACCATGCATGTGGATTTGTTACCCGTTAATTATATAAAGGGTTATATACTGCTCGACGCATCAACTGGCACTCTTCCCTCTAAGTGCATCAGGCGTGGAACCTGTCTATCTTTGTCGACTGGCTTATGAATCTTACGCCGCTGCCTACGACAACACCGTGATATATTATGCCGTCTGGTGTCTGATATACCGGATGCCCGGACGTGCTTGCATCGCAATTCCTCACAAGGCCCAGCTTGTCTATCTCAGGGCTGCTATATACACGGTCAAAATCCACGGAGCTGGTGCTAGAGCTTGGCTCGGCCATAGAAATCCATTTATAATGGATGGCACAACTTAAATCTCTTTGTATTCTACACATTCGGCGCAAAATGTCTGCGCCAGATTTTGAGTTTACCGTTTATCCCTCGTTTATGCTAGTTGTTAGGGAGTTGTATGCCTATTATCTTGGACTCGCCGTGCTCCATGCTGACCCCGTAGACCTGGGCAGCCTCCTTTATGAGCTGGTCGTTGTGGGATATCAGTATGAACTGCGCGAGCTTGCTGTGCTTCTTTATCAGCTCCGCGACCCTCTTCGTGTTTGCCTTGTCGAGCGCCGAGTCTGACTCGTCGAATATGTAGAAGGGTGCTGGCTTGTGGTTCTGGATCGCGAACAGGAACGCGAACGCCGTGAGCGTCTTCTCGCCTGCCGACATCGAGTCTATGTTCAGAAGCCTCTTGCCGGGCGGGCTCGCATATATCATCAGCCCTGAGTCGAGGTCCCTCTCGGCGCCGAGGGAAAGGTTTGCCTCGCCGCCGGTGAGCTCGGCGTATGTCTGTCCGAAGTGCTTCGATACGTCCTCCATTGTGGATGTGAATATCTGTACCTTCTTGTCCTCTATGTCCTTTATCGTGGTCTCTATCGTGTTCTTCTCCTCCATGACCTTCTCGACCTTGGCCCTGAACTCCTCGAAGTCCTCCCTGAAGCTCTCGAACTCCGCTATGGCCTTCATGTTCACCGGGCCCATCGTGTTCATCCTGGCAGCAACCCGCTCCTTAGTCTCGTCAAGCTCGGTGACCCCCTTTGAAAGGAGGCCGCTCTCCTCTATGTCCTTCTCCATGTCCTTGTAACGCTCCCAGTCCATGCGGGCCGTCTCTATCCCGGCCTCGTACCTTGCGAGCCTCACGCTCATCTTACCGGATTCTTCCTGCATAGAGGACCTCCTCTCATAGAGCTTGTCCTTGTCATCGCGAAGCTTGTCGACCTCGCGGGATATGGACATCCTCCTCTGCTCGAGCCTGGATATGCTCTCCACATCGCCCGCATTTGCACCGAGCGTCTTGAGCTCCTTACGAAGCTCCTCCGTGTCGAGCCTCAGGTTATCGTTCTCCCTCTCCAGATCCTTCCTGCTGTCGACGTACTGGGTCAGGTTAGGCCCGCTTCCGCCACCCCTCTTATAAAAGCCGCCTGTCATGGCGCCGCTCTTCTCGATGAGGTCGCCGTCGAGGGTGACCATCCTCTGCCTTATGTTATTGGATATCATCTCCTTTGCAACGTCCATGTCCTTTACGCAGACCGTTGAACCAAGGACGAAGTCGACTATGCCGGTGTACTTTGGGTCGTGGTGGACCAGATCCGAGAGCCATCCTATCGAGCCCCTCGGAAGGTCGCCTTTGGGCCTCTGGGCTATCTTGTCTATCGGAAGGAACCTCGCCCTCCCTATCCTGTTCGCCTTCAGGTAGTTTATGCAGTCCGCAGCCTGCTTGTGATTGTCAACTATGACGTCCCCGAGGTGCCCGCCTGCCGCGACCTCCACGGCTGTCTTGTAATTTGGCGGTACCATGACCAGGTCGGAGAACGTACCCTCTACGCCGGGCTTGTCGAGCACGGCCTTCACGGCAGGGCTCTCCCTCTTGTCGAGCGTGGAGAGCTTCTCTATCATGTCCGTTATGCGCCGTATCTCGGACTCGTTCATCTTTATGCGCTCCTTCTTCATCTCTATCCTGGACTTCAGCTCGCTTATCTTGCCTGCCTCCTCCATCTTTGATGAAGCCTGGAGGACCTTCTCCGTTATTCCGCTCATCTCCTCCTCAAGCGCGTTTATCTTCCCCTCGACGGCGGCTATCTCCTTTGTGAGCGCCGCGATCTCCTCTTCCTTGCCTGCGGACCCGCAATCGGAGGTCTCGAGCTTCTTCTCGAGTCCCCTTAGGTTCTTGAGTATTATGCTCGCAACGACGAGCTTGAGGGTGTTCTGCAGCTTCTGATACTCGATGGCCGCATCCCTCTCCTCCTTTATCTTGGTCATCAGCTCGTCCTTCTGCTCCATGACTATCTCGGCCTCCCTGACCTTGTCGGCGACCTTCTCCAGCTCCTTGAACGCTTTCTCCTTCTTCTCGTCGTACTCGGTTATCCCCGCTATCTCGTCTATCATCTTCCTCCTCTCGACTGGACCCATCTCTATGATCTTCGTGACGTCTCCCTGCTGCAGCATGTTGTGGCCGTCGAAGCTTATGCCCGCCTGGGACAATATGTCAAGGAACTGCTGCCTCGTCGAGACCCTTCCGGCTATCCTGTACGTGCTGACGCCGCCCTTGTTGACCCTCCTCGAGACCGAGACTATGTCATCGTCTATCGGAAGTACTCTGCTATGGTTAGTGAGATGCATCGTGACCTTTGCGTACTCGGAGGCCTTCTTCTTGTCGTTGCCCTGGAATATGACCTCATGCGCCTTCTTTGCCCTGAGGGACTTTGAGGCGCCCGAACCGAGAACGAAGTATATGGCATCGGCGATGTTGGTCTTTCCCGAGCCGTTTGGGCCTGTGACGACGGAGAAGCCCTCGGGGAAGGGAACGGAGACCTTTCTCTTGAAGGATTTGAACCCTTCCATCACGACCTTCTCAATCCTTACAGACATAGTATAATTATTTGTTGGTCAAATCTTTTATTAATTAACCAACATTATATGGGTATGACGAACATGTGGTACGAGAGCAAAGGTCATCTGGAGATAGAGGAAGGAAAGCTCCTGATAGGCGGCAAGAGCGCCGAGAAGCTGGCGAAGAGGTATGGCACGCCCCTATACGTTTACAACGGCGACAGGATAGTCGATAACTTCAGGAGGATACAGTCCCTCATGAAGAACCATTCTGACAGGAATGTCCGCATATACTACGCCGTCAAGGCCAATTCCAGCCTCGCTGTCCTCAAGATCTTAAAGCTCCTCGGTGCGGGCGCCGACGTGGTCTCGCCAAACGAGGCGAGGCTCGCGCTAGACGCCGGGATAGAGAAGGAGAACATACTCTTCACAGGAACTTCCGTGAGCGACGAGGACCTCGACGAGATAGCGGGCCTAGGAATAACCATAAACATAGACTCGTTCTCCCAGCTGAAGAGGCTTGCAAAGAGGGGCAAGTTCAGGGTATCGATAAGATGGAACCCCGGCATAGGCGCGGGTCACCACGACCACACCATAACAGCAGGAAAGTTCATCAAGTTCGGCATACCGGAGGACAGGGTCCTTGACGCCTTCAGGGAAGCCGTGATGCTCGGCCTTCAGCCAGTGGGCCTGCACCAGCACATAGGTTCGGGCTGGGTGGGAGACGACGTCGACAAGTTCCTCCTGACGGTCGGAAAGACGCTTCTGATGGCCAAGAAGGCCATGACGATAACAGGAAGGGAGCTCGAGTTCGTCGACTTCGGCGGAGGCCCGGGCATACCGTACAGGCCTGAGGACAAGGAGTTCCCGCTCGAGAAGTACACCCACGGAATATGCAAGATTGTGAGGGAATCGGGGTTACCGTTCAAGACGATAGCGATAGAGCCCGGAAGATACATTGTCGGGGATGCGGGGATACTCCTCACAAAGGTCAACACTGTCGAGGAGAAGGGTGTCCCGGTAATCGGCGTTGACGCAGGATTCAGCGTGTTCGCAAGGCCGACGATGTACGGGGCCTACCATGAGATGGTCGTCTGCAGCAAGGCTGACAAGAGGCCAGACAATGAATGGCTTGTTGCAGGAAATCTGTGTGAGTCAGGCGATGTATTCAACGAGAGCAGGGAGAAGCTCAGGCCGCTTCCGACGCCCGAGGAGGGCGACATAATAGCCATACTCAATGCAGGCGCATACGGTTTCACCATGTCATCGCGCTACAACTCCAGGACTTTCCCCGCAGAAGCTCTGGTCATGAAGGGACGCGACGCGCTCATAAGAAAAAGGGAATGCTACGGCGACCTTCTGAGAGGCCAGATAGTCTGAAGGAACCTCAACTATAAGGGCGTTATCTGTAATTTATGTTAGATAACTCATGTTAAATCCAATTGCGGAGCACAATGAGTTTATAAATTTACCCATAAGAATTTATTTATGGGTGACGAGGACGGCAAGAATTATGAGTATGCCGGTGGGAGGGCTGTCATGGGTCTTGGATGTGCTTCTATTGCAGGTTTACTTGCTTACGAAGTTATTGATAGTGTAAGGGATTACTACGAAATATACCGTGATACACACACATTCACCAATGGCCTTGACTTTATTTACAGCAACGGAATTGATCCTCTTACTACAACAATGATTGTCGGTACTGGGCTTCTGCTTTATTGCGGTCTAAAGGACTTGGGCAAAGCTACTGGTTGGTATAATATCTGATGTTGCCGCAAATACGCCACTCGCAAGTGGCTGGACTTAACATAGGGTTATGACAACTCCGCTAAACATGTAAACGTTACGCTCCGTTCTAATTCTTCGGGAATGCAGAACTAGTCATAACCTTCAGTTGTACGAAATTTCTTCGGACGCCTCGCCTGATTACGATAAATTGAAAAGTTATAAATACGTAGATACAAATCATTTATATGAAAGCCTTTTTGCCACTGGCGGCGCTTATTTCTGTAATTCTGATTAGTGGGTGTACCGGAACTAACATAGCTCAAAATCTTGTTACTGAATATGGGCAAGTGCATGATTATGATTTGAAAGAGTCGTATAACTACTTTGACGGCAGTACCGAAGTCGTTGATTCTACCTACATACAACCTACCCAGCAAACTACAGTAGGGCTATTAAGTTCGATTGAAACTATTGCTGGACAATTTTTTGGTAGTTCTCTAAGAGAAGAGGAATATGATGGCAAGCAAACTTATGTTTTGGTTCTGGCATCAAATGTTTATGGAAAAGATGAGACGACTACACAGGTATTCTGGATAGATAAGGAGACATACCTCCCAATGAAGATGGAGAGATACATATCTGGCTCTGATAGTTTATTTGAAAAGCTGAAAAATTCACCGGAAATTCTCAACTTTGTTTATGGGGATACTGCAGCACAAAACATGATTTTCATAACATCGGGATGGGGATACCGTTTGTTCACGGTTGATTATGAGTTTTCAGATATCAATACCCGTTTGGATGAAAGCGTTGAATGTGTGTCATATAACGAGGATAATGGCTTATGCTTCTCGGAAATTTCACAAGACCAACAAGTAGTTGAAGAACTCCCAACTTTGGTGGTTCCAAGTTATATGCCCGAGTTTGCAATGTCCTCCCATGACCCTCCGTCCATAACCATCCCCGTGGAAGAGCCTTATCTCTTTGCAGAGAATATAACCAGAACTCTTTACTATTATTATGAAACCTTCAGCCCGAGCATAGGGGTTTCGGAGGAATGTGGGAACAATCCTGTTTACAGCAAATGCAGAACGGGTGTTGATTTCTCAGAAAAGATAACAGTCCTGCAATCTAGAGACAAATTCTTGATGTTAACATACCTTCCCGATGAAGATACTCAGGTAGAAACTGTGTCGGTTAATGGTGGAGATGCGATTCTCACTGAATATGAAAAGGTTGCCGGCAGCCCCTCGCAATTCAGGAAGAAGCTTTTCACACTTCGATGGAAAAGAGGGCAGGATTATTTAATGATTGTTTATGAGAGCAATAGACCTACAGACGATACCAGTCCCGTGGTTATGAACAAAGAGGAAATGATAAAAATTGCTGAATCTGTAGTTTCTGCTTCCATGATATTATCTATCTCTGAAACTGTCTAAATCACAGGCGTCCCTGGCTCGGCGTCCGAAGAAACTCTTCACTCACTACGTTC
>CAZGWZ010000010.1:0-15398 GCA_964529545.1 uncultured archaeon | reverse complement strand
AGCTGCTTTCAGATTAGTTCCTGTTATTCCAGGGATTCTACTTTCATATACAATATCACACACTTTCCATGAAATGTATAATAGTTGGTTTCGCCATTATTCAATATGGGAAAAGCTTACCCTCTTCTGTTTATTGCATTGCTTTTGTTGGCATTGCCTGCATGCTCGGCTGACATAATATCAGACCCCGAGAACGTCAGCTACATGAAGATGTCTGTGACTCAGTCGGGGAAGATAGAGCTGGTTTCCAGCTCCTCGTCTGCGAGCGCTGAGGACCTGAGCATACGGCTCTACATACCGCAGAACGATTCCAGGCAGGAGAGCGACATAAGACGGGTTATAGGTCCTGACTCATACGAGATACAGGAGGATTCCTATGGGAACCTCCAGATAGCACTTTACTGGGAGAATCCCCGGATAGACACCCCAATAGACTATCTTGTGGACACAGAAGTAAAGATAAACAGGAAGTCAAGCGATGTGGACAGGAGCTTCCCTGTGACAAAATACGTCAAGGCGAACAAAGAAATAATAGAGGCCGCTTACACGCTATCTCCCGGAAAGAAGAGTGTAGAGAACATGTTCCGGATAGGCACATGGGTAAACGACAACATAGAATACGACCTCTCCTGCGAAAACGAGGCGTTTCCCGCTGACTGGGTCTACAGGGAGAAGAGGGGGACATGCGACGAGTTCGCAAACCTCATGCTTTCAATGCTCAAGGCGCTCGGATACGAGTCATGGTACGTGGCAGGATACGCATATCTTGGAGGAAAGCAGGAAGGATGGGAATCCTTCGGCTCCCACGCATGGGTCGAGACGCGTCTGAACGGGGTCACATACGACATAGACCCGACGTGGTCAGAGTCACCGGTCGATGCGACCCACATAGTCTTTGCAAGGCTTCCTGACTCGAACTTCACGGAGCACACCGGAGTGAGGAGCAGGGATGTGACGATATCGTGGACAAAGGAAGAAACGAGGCTCATAATAGAAAGCTACAAAGAGGAGCCATCGACGAAGATAGAGCTCCAGGCTTTCCCTGAGAGCGTCGAGGGAGGAAAGAACGTCATACTCCAGGCCGTCATGAAAGCAGATGGTTGCGTAATGACAAACCTGCGCACCGCAAGCTGCATAAACGATGACGGGAGCAGCCTCATAGACATAGAGAAGGAGAAGAGGCCAATATACCTGTGCGGAGAGCGCAAGTTCCACTGGCTTGGGAAGACCCCGGGCGTCCAGATTGGGATGAAGTACACCTGCCCCGTGCTTATCGCAGGCGGCGGGGCAAGGGTCAAGATACCTGTCACGATAACTTCCGAATCATCGGGAGACGTGTCCATAACGGCGACCACAGGAAAGATACTTACCCCCGGACAGCAATTCCCTGTCACCGCATCCGTAAGGAACAACGGATTCTCACAGGCGGACCTGAGGCTGTTCGCCCTCATAGGGGACGAGATAGAGGAGGGCAGGCTCGTGCTCGGCCACGGCGAGACCGGAAGCGCTGACTTCACGCTCGAGGCGCCCACGGTTCCGGGTAAGTACGACCTCAACATATTCGCAAGCAGCGGAGACATGGCAACCGAGATCATAGAAGTGGTGTCCCAGAGGAACCTCTCTATGACGGAAATTGAATATCCTCCATCTCTCAATGAAGGCGAGAGCGCCATTGTCAACGTGACCGTAGTTAACAGCGGCGAGGAGACGAATGCCTTGATAAGGTTCGTAACCTCGTCCGGCGAGACGGAAGAGGAACTTGTTGTGGAAAAGGACGGGTCTTCCGGGGTGTCATTCAACTACACATCCCAGAAGGCAGGAAACGACGACCTTACGATATCGCTTCTCGGCAGCTCGGGCAATTACCAGGACAGCTGGACAGGAACGGTAGAGGTCATAGGAAAGCCCTCGATTAAAGAGGACATATCGAGCCAGCTGGAGCAGTTCATACTCGGGATAATAGAGGCTATCAGGAGCATCTTCGGATTGTAGAAGGCGCAATTCTTATTAATCACGTTTACACATCTATCTTTATGTACAAAGGCGCAATGGCTGACATTCTCAAGAAAGGCGGCATAGACGTCGGTGACAGGATAAACGTCGTGAAGAACGGAAAGATGTACGAAGGCCTTCTTATGCCAAGAATCGGAGCAGGCGACGTGTCGTGCATCGTCATAAAGCTTGACAACGGCTACAACGTCGGAATAGACTGCAAGGGAGCAAAGATAACAAAGTCCAAGAGCAAGGAGGCTGGCATGGAGCTTGGAAAATCCTATAAGAGGTCGAAAGCGGGCTCGTCTGGGAAGAAGCCTCACATATCGCTCATCGCGACAGGAGGAACGATAACCAGCAAGGTTGACTACAAGACCGGCGGCGTCACAAGCCTCACCAATCCAGAAGAACTCATGGACAAGATCCCTGGGCTTTCGAAAATAGCAAGCGTCTCGATATCAAGCCCTTTCACGATAATGAGCGAGAGCATGACACACGAGCACTGGCAGAACCTCGCAAAGGAGGTCCACAGGCTCCTCAAGAAGAGCGAAGGGGTCATTATAACGCACGGAACCGACACGCTCCATTTCACTTCCGCCGCCCTTTCCTTCATGCTGAGGGACATAAAGAAGCCTGTCGTGGTGACGGGATCCCAGAGGTCGACAGACCGCGGCTCCTCAGACGGCAGCATGAACCTCCTCTGTAGCGCGAGGGTCGCGCTCTCCGACATGGCTGCTGTGGGGATATGCATGCATGCGACCATGAACGACGACTACTGCATATTCTCAAGAGGCACCAAGGTCAGGAAGATGCACACATCGAGAAGGGACTCGTTCAGGCCCATAAACGACGTGCCCCTTGCAGCGGTGTGGCCTGACGGAAAGATAGAGAAGCTTCAGGACGTGCCGAAGCGCTCAGGCGGCCAGACCAGACTCGACACAGCTTTCGAGCCAAAGGTGGCACTCGTAAAGTCATACCCAGGATGCAGCCCAGACATAATAGACCATTACGTGAACAAGGGCTACAGGGGAATAGTAACGGAGGCTACTGGTCTTGGGCAGCTCCCGACATACGGGAAGAGCTCATGGATCAAATCCCTGAAGCGGGCGACAGACAAGGGTGTTCTCGTGTGCGCAGCCGCAGAGACGCTTTACGGAAGACTCAATCCCAACGTATACACGGAAGGCAGGATGTGCAGGGACGCAGGCGTATTCTATCTGGAGGACATGATGCCCGAGACGGCCTACGTCAAGCTCGGCTGGATCCTCGGCCACACAAAGAGCGTGGAGAAGGCAAAAGAGATGATGCTCACAAACTACGCAGGCGAGATATCAGAGAGGACTATAGGAAACTCGTTCCTTTACTGAACTCAGGACTTTCCCCCGTCAAGGTTTATCTCGCCGCTTCTTATCCTGCTGCCAGATATGGGCTTGCCATCAGAGGCCATGACCCATCCTATCTCGACAATCTCCATCTTCATCAGACCCTTCTCCATCCTCATATCGTTTATCCTCTCCGCATTGCTCCTGGTCTCGCTCGACACGACCACGTGAGTCAGCTCCGGGCGCAGGCCCTCGCTGAACGGGTCCTCTATCCTGATTATTTCCGCTCTTTCCAGCCATCCCCTGGAAGAGATGAAATCCTCAAGCTTGCTCTTCCTGGAACTGAAATCGCCTATCTTCTCCGAGAGGTGCTTTTCCTTCGCCATCTCGTCAGACGTCAGGCATATTAACACTCTGCCTCCTATCGAGAAGGCCTTCTCCAGGAACTCCCTGTGGCCGCGGTGGAGGCAGTTGAACGTACCTCCCACGAGGATGTAGGACATAATTATATTTACTGAATCTAAAAATAAGTTATGACCATTATCGTGCCTGGTTCGAATACGAAGAAGCTGGCTTCTGCCGTGGCACGCCTCTCGGGACTTAAAATCGCCCCCAAAACCGTTATAAAATTCCCTGACGGTGAGAGTTACGTGAGACTAATGGATAGCGATTTATCTGGTCATAAAGTTTTCATAATACAAACTCTGTACCCTAAACAGAACGATTGCATAATAGAGCTCATGCTCACTGTAGACGCAGCGAAGAGGGCAGGCGGGAAGCCCGTCGCGGTGCTCCCATATGCAGCCTACGCAAGGCAGGACAAGGTGTTTGAGAAAGGAGAGGCGTTCTCCCTTGAGGTAATGGGAAGGACGCTCAAGACGCTAGGGGCCGAAATGGTCATTTTCGTTGATGCGCACTTCCATAGAAAGGTGGGAGCATTCGACTTCTTCGGAATCCCTGCAAGGAACATCTCGTCTCTTGATTTGCTCTTAGATTATGGGAAGAAGCTCTCCAAGGGAAAATTCACCATAGTCGGTCCGGACAAGGGGTCAGAGAGCTTCCTGTCAGGATTGGATGGTGTCGTTTTCCTTGACAAGAAGAAGAAGTTCGAAGACAGGGACGGCAAGAGGAGCTACAGGATAGAGACGATAGTTCCTACGGACATGAACGGAAAGACCGTCCTGATACTTGACGACATGATAAGCGGAGGCGGCACGATGATAGGTGCAGCAAAGGCCCTTAAGAAGAAGGGCAACAGGGTTTTTGCCGGATGCGTACACGGTCTGTTCGTGTCAGGCTCTCTGGAGAAGCTGAAGAACGAGACGGAAGGGATTTTCTGCACGGACACCATAGAGACTGAAGTGTCAGAAGTCTCAGTTGCCGGCATAATAGCCGAAGAAATCAAACGAAAAAAATGACTCAGCCCAACTTAATCGAGACCTGGTCGCCTGGCTTCGTCTTCGTCTTTCTTGAAACTCCTGATGCGACCTCGAGTATCCATCTCACCGGTCTGGACGGCTTGTAGACCTTCCACGTGCGGGGACTTAGCGAGACCGGCGGGACGCTATGGAAGACGTCTGTAACGCGCATTTCCGAGTCTATGAATATCACGTCAATCGGAAATCGCATGCCGAGCATCCAGATAGAATGGCGGTCCTGGAACCTTTTGCCGAAATCCATCAGAAGACCTGACGATTCCCCTATGCCACTTCTGAACATGAGGCCGATCATCTTGCTGAAGACGTTACCTGCGACCTCGACGTCATCAGCGATTACGGTCCCCCTAGCCCTGTTCCTTATCATCTCAACCAGCATTTATGTAATATGTAGATTTCTTCCTTCTATAATGTTTCGTCAGCCCCAAGGCTCTCCTGGACCGGGACTTTACTTCCCGATGGCCCGCTGAGCTGCTTTTTTATGCTCTTTGCGACATTCGGCCCCACTGCTTGTGAAAGCGATGTCAGAGGAGCGTCCCTGAGGCTCTCAAGCGTCCTGTAGCCACGACTGAAAAGCACCCTCGCCCTGACGCGCCCGATTCCCTTTAGCTTAACCAGAGGCAGAAGCTCGGCCTTTATGCCGTACTTGACGCGAAGCCTGGTCTTCCTCACAAGGCTTATCATATCCCTCATTCCAAGAAGCAGCCCTATCTCCTGCATTGAATAGAAAAGCCAGTCCGATATCTCTATCCTCGCCCGAAGCTCGCCAGGAGTGACGCCGAAGTCCTCCATGAGGTTGTCCTCGCCACGCTCCTCGGCCCATTCAGAAAGCATCCATGTAAGCTTCACGCCGCGGAGGAACTCCTCGTAGTCTATCTCCCATTCCGTTGGTATCCTTCCGACCAGATGGGCATTGTACTGGACGAGGAATGACGTTAGAGTGTCGCGCTTCTCGTTCTCAAGGTCCTTCTTCCTGACGTTGAGGCCCGGCTTCATCTCAAGACATCCCGAAAGTACATAAAGTGCAGAAAGCTCGCTTGCCTTCTTCTCCTTAACCATGAGCTTAAGGCTCTCTATTATGTGGTTTGCTGTAAGAGGATCTATGTAGAGTTCCGCGACCCTCTTTCCCATCTTGGTCGGCTTTATCTCACCGGAGGGCTCGCTGACAAGCGATGACGCCTTCACAAAAACTTCAGAATCGTCATTTCCGCCACCACCCATAGTTATGAACCCAAACTTCTGAAGCATCGAGAGAACGTTCTTTATCTCCCGCGAAAGGCCTGTCATGTCCTTGTACTGGTATGCGTAGAATGTCTTTGAGAAGAAGCCCATAAGCGAATCGTTCGTCGTGCTCCCGCTGGTAGCTATCAGCGACAGGACGTGCATCCTGAGGACTGGCTCCACCCCGAGCTTCGAGACTATGTCCTCCGAGTCGCCCATTATGTACATGTTCCAGAGCCTCTTGGCCTCCTCCTCAGTGGCTGCTATGAGTATCGCCTCGCCTTCTGTATCATACTTGGGCCTTCCGGCCCTTCCCATCATCTGCTGAACCTCAAGCACCGGTATGTAGTCCCTTCCCCTGAACGATTCGAACCGCTTCATGTCTCTCACGACCACGCGGTATGCGGGAAGGTTGACTCCTGCTGCGAGCGTCGGCGTAGCGCCTATCACCTTTATGAGCCCCTTCTTGAAGCTGTCCTCTATGAGCTTCCTCTGACCTGAAACGAGGCCCGCGTGATGGAAAGCCGTCCCCTTCTGGATGCAAAGCCCTATCCGCTCGCACTGCCTCGTAGGATGGTCAAGGACGTGGGACACCTCATGCGAGAGCTTGACCAGCTCCTTCTTCTCCTCGGGGCTTATGTAAGGCCTGAGGGCGTCCCCGAGCTTCTCTGCGAATGACTCGGCCCATTTCCTGGTGGACACGAAGACTATTGACTGCTTCTTCCTCCTGACCGTATCCCTGGATATCTCGAATGCTGGAGGAAGGTCCCCGGGAAGAGTAAGCTTCTCATTCTTAGGGTTCCAGTTCACCTCGCTTCCATGGAACACGCCGCTGAAGAGCTTCACCGGCCGGTAGTCCGATTTAACAGGAGTCGCATCGAGCCACTCCGCAAGCTCCTTGTAGTTACTGATGGTCGCAGAAAGCGCAAGTATCTGCGGGTTGACAAGCTGCATGAGACGGGTGAGCGTCACCTCGAGCGTCGGTCCCCTGTTAGGGGAATCTATCAGGTGTATCTCGTCAGCGACTACGAGTCCCACGGAGGCAAGCCACTCAGCACCGTGCCTTATTAGCGAGTCCAGCTTCTCTGAAGTGACTATTATCATGTCGAACCCTGTAAGCCATGGGTCGGATGAATCCCGGTCGCCTACAGACATCGCGACCTTCATGCCCATCTTTCCGTACTTCTCCTTGAACTCTGAGTGCTTCTCGGAAGCGAGCGCCTTCAAAGGGACTATGTAAAGCGCCTTCTTCCTCTTCCTTATACAATCCAGCATTGCAATCTCTGCAATCATGGTCTTGCCGGACGCCGTCGCTGCCGCAACGACCATATTCTTTCCTGTGAGGAGCCCCGCATCGAGCGCTTTCCTCTGCACAGGATTCAGTTCGGAAAACCCGGAAGCTGAAAGAACATCCATCACTACGTCAGGATAAGTCATGTTACAGTTTGGAAACAAAACGTTAAATTGATTGAGGCATGCGAAGTATTACAGTTAACTTTATATATCTAGTAACCAACTGCAAAGTACAACTATACACGGAGGTCATACAATGGTAGAATTCCAGACAGTCAAAGCCGAAGAAGTGAAGTTCGGTAAGAACAACTTCCTGGAGATCGCAAGGAAAAAGGCCGTTACCGAGGAAGGGGACAATGAGTTCATTTCCCTTTCCAGGGGCTTCTACCTTCCAGACGGAAGCAAGAGGTTCAAGAGGAACATAGCCATCCCGGACGATCCTCAGATCAGGGAGTTCGTTTCAAAGCAGATCAAAGAGATGTAAGCTCTGAGATTTGAACCAAAATTTGCTAATTCTTTTTATTTGACACCCGGGCCACTGCCTTGACCTCTTTGCAGGCCGAGCGCGTCATCATCCACTATTTGAACAAAGACGAGAGAGACGACCGTAATGAGACAAGCAGGCGTTTCCAATTTAAGCCGCATCCCCGAAAGATTAATATGGTCAGCATGTTCCTTTTCCTGGCTCTCGCATTCCTCTTCACCATAATAGTCGGAAAGCTTCTTGAGAGGATACGAATCCCATGGATATTCGCCGCGCTCATATTCGGCACACTGCTTGCGATAAGCAATCCGTTCTCTGACGTAACCTCATCTGAAAGCTTCAACTTCCTGGCACAGCTCGGCATGTATTTCATGCTCTTCATGATAGGGTTCGAGATAAACCTGAAGGAAATGAAGAAGAAGGAGAAATTCCTGTTCAAGGCGACATTCTTCATAATATTCCTGGAGGCTTTCTTCGGGACCCTCGTGGTCCATTTCATCTTCGGGTACGGATGGCTGATATCATTCCTAGTTGCACTGTCGTTCGCAACAGTTGGCGAAGCAATTCTGGTTCCCATACTTGACGAGTTCAAAATCATAAACAGCAAGCTCGGCCAGTCGATAATCGGGATAGGGCTGCTCGATGACATAATAGAGGTCTGCGCCCTGATAATGGCAGTCGCCCTTGCGGGGAGCAATTCATACTCGCATCTCGACGTCGGCATAACGATAGCATCACTTTTTGTCCTGTTCGCACTCTCTTTCGGGTTCAGCAAGCTCAAGGAGGAAAGCGACAAGTTCAACTTCCTCAACGTCGAGACCCTTTTCATATTCTCCATATTCATACTCTTCCTATTCATCGGAATAGGACAGTACGCAGAAGCCGCGCCGCTCGCTGCATTCCTGGCCGGGATAGGGCTGAGGACGTTCATCTCCAAGAAGAGGCTTAGGTTCATAGAAAGCGAGATAAAGACAGTATGCTACGGCCTTTTCGCACCCATATTCTTCCTATGGGCAGGATCGACGATGGACGTCGGCTACCTGGCAACGTATCCACTGCTCATACTCCTGGTCGTTGCGGTGTCCAACGGCTCCAAACTCCTCGGCAGCTACATCGTGGCAAGGAAGGAGCTCGGCACTAAGCAATCGATGCTCCTGGGCGTAGGCATATCAGTGAGGTTCAGCACGAGCATAATCATAATAAAGATACTCTTCGACAGCGGGCTGATAGGAATCGACCTCTACTCGGTAGTCGTTGCCTCAAGCATAGTTTTCACGTTCATCGTCCCGCTATTGTTCTCGAATCTGCTGGTCAGGTGGAAACCCAACCAGTCCCTGCGTGGTTCGCCAGCAGATAAAAGAAAGGCTGCCTGAGAACTAAAGGAACACCCCGAATGGTATGAAGTTGGCTATCAGTATCGCGAGTACAATGTAGCCGAGCGCCTTCATTATGCGCCTTGCATGCTTTGGGACGTACCTGTTCAGTACTATGTCCCACATCTTGCCGCCGTCAAGAGGCTTTACCGGAAGCAGGTTCACAATCCCCACGCCGAGGTTTATGACGAAAAGGAACCCGAGAAGCCCCTGCATGAATATTATAACACCAGAGAACATCTCAAGCCCGGGTTTTATCTCCTGATAGGTCGTTATCCCCACTATGCCTATGAATCCCGGGACGTTCCTCTCAGAAAGCTCGTCCTCCAGAGCAGATGCCCTCTCCTGGGCCCTCGCCCGAAGACCCGGGTAATTCTCTGACACCCACTCCCAGAGCATCTTCTCGCCCTCGAGGTAGTTCCACGTGCCCCCTGTCCTCTGGCCGGAGAGCGAAAGCAGCCACTTCTCCAGCTCCAACTGGAAGCCAATGCTTCCGGGAATCACCTGTTCAAGGGAAGCTGAGACGTAGGTCATGGTCGTGGGCGCGAATTCGGATGAGCCCGGATAAGGCGCTGTAGTCAGCACAACGGTCTCTAGCGTCTCGCCCTTCCTGACGGTGACGTCGATGTCGCTTCCTTCCCCGGCGGCCTCAAGAGCCATCGAAAGGTCGTAGATGTCTTTTATCTCCATGCCGTTGACATCGACTATGACCCCCTCGAGCCCGGCCTTTGCCGCAGGGTAGTCAAGGAATGCCAGTACAGTGTCATCTCCGCCCAAGGCGTCGAGCTGCGCTTCCATGTACACCTTCTTCAGGTACATGGTCCCGTTTTGGGTTGTTATCTCTAGCGTGTCGTTCTCTCCGTACTCCTGCAATACGCTAACTATGCCGTCTATGCCGGAGACTTCATTACCCCCTATAGATTCCACTTCCGTGAGGTTCAGGTATGCCGCCGGATACTTCTGGTAGAATGGCTCGTTCAGAAGCTGCACGCCTGCAGGCAGGTAGACGGACGTGAACATCCAGGAAAGAAGCACTACTGAAAGCGCGGCCAGGAGGAAGTTTGCAAAGGATCCTGCTGAGAATACCCTCAGCTGGGGCCAGACGCCGCGCTTCTCCAGCTGCTTCTCGTCCGGCTCGACGAAAGCGAGCGGTATTACGGTGAACAGGCCGAACCCGAGGGACTTTATCCTGGTCTTCTCCCTTGCAGTGAATATCCCATGGAAGCCCTCGTGCACGAGCGCAAGGAGCGCTATGCAGATTATCCAGTACCAGAACGGGACGGCCAGGTAACCATATCCGAGCACGGCCTCCGAGGTCGGTGAAGGAATGAGGAGCGCAAGGCTCGGCGCCGACGAACCAGCCTCTATCGCCATCGCGATGTTGTCGATGAGCATCTTGAGCCCGAGAACGGACACAACGAACCCCGTCAGAACTGAGAAGAACCCGACGACCTTCCAGAACCTTGGGAAACTCGTCCCTATCCACATCAGGAACTCCTTGCCCCGCTGAGTCCTTCTAAGGAGGAATATCGACTCCCGCGTGAACTTCCTCCTGTCCTTGTAGACGAAAACCACGAGGAATGCCACAAAAACGAGAACCGATACCAGATACAGATCCATAAGGTTAATTGTAGAATGGCCGTTAAATATCTTTCAGGATTTGTTCGGGGAAAAAGAAAAAGTGCGGGAGGCAGGATTCGAACCTGCGAAGGCACTAAGCCATACGGTCCTTAGCCGCACCCCTTTGGCCACTCGGGTACCCCCGCAAAGACATTTAAACCTTGTTTGGTGTATACATTTTTAAATTAAACTTATTTATCACCACAGGCTTGATATATTTAATCTCGCTGCTTTATTTAAAATAGCTATATATCTTAATAAAAGTAACGGTGCATGTTGCTGGTTATTATTTGACATTACTGTACGATTTCTATTCTTACAAAGTCAAGTACGAACTTGCCAAGTGTGTCCTTTCCACCGAAGGATCGTGCCTTTGTTACCTTGAAACTGAACCCTTCACTGTGGTCTAATACTTCCCCTACACTTGCGCTTACTGTGTCTCCTTCTTTACTGAAGTATGCTGTAGTGTTATCTGCACTAACGCTTCTTAGGTATAACCTATGGGTGTTAACGCTGTCATTGTAATCTATGGAATCTCCCTGTTGAAGTATACAGATGTAATCACCTGAATTGTTATTGCAGTGGGAGACTTCTATATGAAGTTCACATGACGGAACGGTTTCATCAGTGTTAATATCGACAAGCGCAGCAAAACCGTCGGTGTATATCGTTCCTATTATTCCTCTTCTGCTCAGTCTTTCTTTACTTCCAGTAATGGTCATTGTGTTACCATTTATTTCGAATTCTACACTCGAAATGTCATCACTCTGAATGATTTTTTTCACTTTTATGTTATAGTCCTCTAGTTTATCATTACCGTTCCATGTAGTGTATATTGCGGATTCCCCTTCCTTTATCACACAGTCTCCAGAATTTATGTCGCAATATGAACTCTTTGAGCCTTCAACCTTTCCAAGTATGTATTCCTTACTCTTTATTTCCTTTATGTTATAGGTTACTCCTCGCATCTCAAAAATGCCTCCATCACCGATTTGTATATCACCACCTAGTGCAGTATTTAACAATTCCCTCTTTACCTTTCCATTGTCTGAGTGCCTGTACCTCAGTGTGTACACGTTTCCGTCATCAAATCTGCACTGGACTGCACCACCTTCGTATATTAAGAATTCTCCAGTGTCGGCACACATCGATATCTTGTCCATTCCACCATTATTTATTATAATTCCACCTACTGATCCACCTTCGTAGTCTGGATCTATAACGTCTACAAACAGGTGAAGATTGCCCCTGATTATGTTTTGCGATTTTGTCATTCGCTTGACATTATAAATCTGTGAGTTCACTGACACCAACGCTTCATTGCTGTTTTTTACCTCAATAAGCTTTAGTGTGTATTCCTCTCCTCCGACCGTGCATGTGGTTTCATCATCATTAAACAACCCGAACCTGTTTCCTGCCTCATCGCATTCAGATTCACGTGGAAGAACACAACCAGACACAAGTAGTATAAAGAGAACTCCGAAAACCAAAGGAATCAAAAGCTTCATAATACTATTTGTGTAAATCGATATATATATATATTTGATTTTCGAACTTTTTTGAAGTATTCTGGATTGATTAAATATTGACATTACATTTCTAAATTTTTCTGTATATATCTAAATTCGTCAGATTTTCATATTATAATAAATATGTTGTCATGCTATTGGTTTATTGGTTTCGATCTTATTTTCTTATTTTTAAGCAGGATGCATAAACTTATATATCTGATAGGTATCAAATAAATCCTAAGGTGTGATTCAGTGAAGGTAAAAGTTCTTGGAAAGACCGGTGAGACGCTCAGGTTTGTTATCGAGGACACGGATCCTGCATTCGCGAACAGCCTCAGAAGGATAATGATAACGCACGTGCCGACTCTTGCCATACAGTGGATTGACGTCCACGACAACGGCTCCGCTGTCTTTGACGAGGTCCTGTCACACAGGATGGGCATGATACCGCTGAAGTTCAACCCGAAGAAGCTCATATTCACAGAAGACTGCAAGTGCAAGGGCAAGGGATGCCAGTCATGCCAGGTGACGCTGCTCCTTGACAAGAAGGGTCCGGGGATAGTGACGTCAGGGGACCTCAAGTCAAGCGACAAGAGCGTATCGCCGATGGACCCCAGGGTGCCGATAGTGGAGCTCCTGGACAACCAGAATGTCAAGCTCGAGGCCATCGCAAGGCTCGGGACCGGAGGAGCGCACGCAAAGCACCACGCAGCGAACGCGAGCTATCATTATTATCCCGAGATAAAGGTCACGGGAAGCAAGGCACAGGTGCAGAAGGCGGTCAAGGCCTGCCCGAAGGGCATAGTCGAGGCAAAGGGCGGCAAGCTAGTGATAACCGACCCGGCTAAGTGCGACCTTTGCAGGAAGTGCATGGAAGAGGCCGAAGGCGTGGAACTGAAGGGCAACGAGAACAAGATAGTGTTCAACGTCGAGTCCATCTCAGGCCTGGAGCCGGAATACATAGTCTCAAGGGCTGCGGAAATACTCGGGGAGAAGGCAGACGAATTCAGGAATATGCTCTCCAAGGTGTGAACCTCCAAAGCTTTAAATCTGCGCTCACCAATTCTTCTTTATGAGCCATAAACTCGTAATCGTATGGATCGTCGGCGGCATACTCATGCTTGGCGGCAACTGGATAATGGGAAACCTCGAGTCCCAGGTCGGCGTTACCGCATCATCCTACTACATGGCGATAATCGCAGCACTCATACTGTTCCTCCTGTCAGGCCTGTGCTGGATAGCCGTCGCGGTGTCGGCAAAGGGACAGTGGAAGCTCTAGAATTTGCTGTTTTCAAAAAATGAGAATCACGCGTTCTTAATGGTCTCTATCTTCGTTATCTCCGTGAACCTGACGGGATAGACCTTGCTTGCGGCCTTCTTTATCTTCATCTGGAACACGCCTGCGATGACTGCCTTTACGAAGTCGCTGTGGTTCATCTCCTTCGACTTCTCCGTGACTATCTGGTGGATTATCTCGTTTACCTTGGTCTTGATGCTCGCGTTAGACCTCCTGTTCAGGACGGCGACGGCGCTCACCTGCAGCTTCCATCCGTCCTTTGTGGTGCAGTCGACGAAGGATGCGACCTTCCCAAGGCCCTTCCTTCCTATCCTCATGACGTACTCGTTTATGCAGAAGAATGAATGGAACCTCGTCGGAAGCTCCTTCTCGTTTGGCGCCTCTGTCTTTAAGTTTATCCTCATGTAGTACTTGGACTGGTCTCCCATGACCTCAGGAACCGATACATCGAACACCCTTCCCTTGACCGACTTGGCGTCTGTTGCCGGCGTCATGGCTATCCTTCCGCCGCCCAGCCATTCAGGAACTGAAATACTGTACCAGTCCTTTCCCTTCCACTTCTTTTCCAGCGTTTTCTTGCTCTGCTTCTTCTGCACCATCTTGAATCTCCCTTTCTGAATTATTAGGTTGCGGGCTAGGTTTTATATTCTTTTCCTTATTCTTTTCACCATCTATGCTTTTATTTGTTTTCTCCTTCCCGCTCATTATCTCTTCCACGAGGTCGATGAATGCCTGCTCGGTACCGGCGGGTATGGTCGCTCCTGAGGCCCCGCTGTGGCCGCCTCCCTGGCCCCCGACCTTCCCTGCAGCGGCGTTCGTTATCTTCTTGAGGTTGAGGCCTTCCTCTACGAGCTTGTCGGACGCCCTCACGGAGACCTTCACCCCGTCCTCGGCGTCGGCGAATGCGAACATGGGCCTGTCTGGATTCATCGACTTCTCTACTATGCTTATGACGTTTGATATGACATGCTCGCTGATCTTCTTCCCGGCAAGCACATAGATTGCATTGGGCGTCTTCCTCACGACGTCCTCGTTCTTCTTCTCTATCTGCTCATACAGCCACCTCACGGCGCCGCCCACGGTCTTCCTGTACCGTTCCATGACCCACTTGACCTCCAGGAATGCCTTCGGGACGTTGAGGCAGAGTTCAATTCCCAGATAACCCCTTCCCATCTTGCCGCACGCGTTTAGGAGGGTCGCAAACTCGCTTGCGTCCCTGCAGTCGCTTCCTTTGTCGAGGAGCTCGTACACGTCGCCGAATATCCATTCGGCGTTCGGATGGCCGCCGTTCACCCTCTCGGCGATTATCCCCGATGCCAGCTTCTTCTGCTCATCCTCTGTGAGGTCGCTTAAGGTCCTCCAGTCGCCGTTCTGCTTCTTCTGCTCGATGCCGATGTCGTTGAGGAACTGGACGGCCTGCGACTCGGAGCCGCTGACGTTCGGTATGTACGGGTCGACCGAGAAGGCGAGCGCCTTGTGAAGGGGTCTCTGCGTCCTGCCCCATATCCGAAGGCCCCTGCTGACCATTATCTTCCTCGTCTCCGTTGCATCCTTCAGTATCTCCCTGTTAAGCCCGAAAAGGCCCCATTTCTCGCCTATGGACCCTGTCTGCGAATCACCTATCGCGCCTATTATCGCGATGCCGGAAAGGTCGCGGTTCTCCGGCGACATGGCCCTTGAGACTATGTACGTGGCGCCTGAGCCGGACATGTCCTCCTTTATGCCGAAGTCCATGGGGTTTATGTGTATCATGTTATGGCCCTCCTGGCCTTCCTGCTGGTGGTGGTCTATTATTACGAGCTTGATGTCTGAGAGGTAGGTGTTCAGTATGTCCATGTGGCCCGCACCC
>CAZGWZ010000009.1:3813-15786 GCA_964529545.1 uncultured archaeon | reverse complement strand
GACCCTCAGAGCTCAAGCATGAATCTGCCGCGTTTGACCACTTCGCTACCCCCGCCTGACTAGTAATAACATGATTTTATTTAAAAATAATTGAATTGGACTCAATGCTGCTCTTCATGAAAGCGTCTGGAGTTCGCTCTTGAGCTTCTCTACCTGATCGTATATCCCCTTCAGGTAGCTCTCCACCTCAGCAGGCGGCTTTATGTCCGAGTCGTCGTCATGCGAGACTCCCGTCTTCTTCAGAAGCTTCATGTCAAGCGAAGATATTATTATGTTGACCTTGTCGAGAACCTTGTTCGTGAGCTCCATTGCGGTCTTGAACTCCTTCTCTATCTCAGACATTGCGTCAAGGGCGTCACGGAGGCCAAGAGAATATGAACGGAGCTTCTGTATGTCCTGAAGAAGTTCCCTGTACCTGTCGACCTTCACGAAGACCGGCGGGGATGCGCTCATGCCGGGCCTGCTCATGGAAAAATCCGGTTTCCTGTCGACGGCTTCCTTTATCTTTGACTCGAAATCCTCTGACATCAGTACCAACCAAAAAATCTATAAGTTATCTTTCGGTTCCTGATTTTTAAATGTTTGACGAAAAATGGCTGAGAGAGGCCTGATAAAGGCAAAACCCGCATCCTCATGCTTTATATTTCTTCCGGAAAACATTAAATCGGTGACACTGATGGGAATGACCGCAACAGAGAAGATACTGTCCAGAGCGTCAGGAAGGAACTACGTGCGCCCGGGCGAAATGCTGGATGACGTTAAGATAGACATAGCCATGACCCATGACGTCACTTCAGGGATTGCAATAGACGTTCTCGAAAAGATGCTCGGAGGGAAGGTATGGGACGTCGAAAGGATAATAGTGACACCGGACCATTACGTCCCATGCAAGGACATAGCATCAGCGACCCTCTATAAGGAGCTCATGGACTTCTCGGAAAGGCAGGGTCTCAAGAACGTGTATCCTGTAGGGGGAAACTACGGAGTGTGTCATTCCATGCTTCCCCAGGAAGGTCATGTCAGGCCGGGAGAGGTTATAGTAGGCTCCGACTCGCACACGTGCGCCCACGGCGCTCTCGGCGCGTTCGCGACGGGTATAGGATCCAAGGATCTCGGCAACGTTTTCGCGACAGGAAAGCTTTGGTTCAAGGTCCCTGAGACCCAGAAATACGTACTGAACGGCAGCATGCCACAAAACGTCATGGCAAAGGACCTCATACTCAGGATAATAGGCGACATAGGCGTAGGCGGGGCGGTCTACAAGGCTATGGAGTTCGCAGGCGACGCGGTAGACGGGATGTCCATAGACGAGCGCTACACGCTCTGCAACATGGCTGTAGAGGCCGGTGGAAAATCCGGCATAATACTTCCTGACGATAAGACCTTAAGCTTCGTCAGGGAGAGGACCAACAAGGACTTCGCACCTGTGTACAACGATGCAGACGCTGAATTCGAGTTTGTGAAGCTTTACGATGTATCTGATATGACGCCACTGGTCGCAAAGCCCAATCTCCCGTCCAATGTGGCGCCCGCATCAGAGCTTTATGATACGAAGATAGACCAGGCATACATAGGGGGATGCACCGGTGGAAAGCTTGAAGACTTCAAAGCGGCCGCAAAGGTACTCAAGGGAAACAAGAAGGCAAAGAATGTAAGGCTTCTCGTGGTACCATCGACACAGAAGATATACAGAGCCATAATGGATAGCGAGATGAAGGACATATACATGGACGCAGGCGCTGTGATAAGCGCGCCCACATGCGGCGCCTGCCTCGGAGGCCATATGGGAATAATCGCTGAATGGGAGGTATGCATATCTGCGACGAACCGCAACTTCAGGGGAAGGATGGGGCATCCGAACTCATATGTGTATCTGGCTTCCCCGATGACGGTCGCAGCGTCAGCCATAAACGGTTACATAACGGGAGCGGAGATATGAACATCAGAAACGCCATGAAAGGAAAGGTCTACGTAGTCGGTGACGATATAGACACAGACTCCATAATACCTGCGAGATATATGACGAGCGCGGATCCCTCTCATCTTGGAAGCCATGCGATGGAGGACCTCGATCCGGTAAAGTATCCGACGCCTTTCCTCGGAAAGAATGGGTTATCTGAGTACGACATAATAGTCGCGGGCAGGAACTTCGGATGTGGCTCTTCGAGAGAGCATGCACCCATAGCACTTAACGCGGCGGGAGTCAGGGCAGTCATAGCAAAATCATTTGCGCGAATATTCTACCGCAACTCCGTAAACGGCGGTATAATACTTCCGATAGAGACTGCCGATGACATCTCGGGCTCATTGGCCACTGGAGACGTAATAGAGATATATATGGAAACGTCCAAACTCAGGGATGGGAAGGGAAACTCGTACAGCTTCTTGCCATTCGGGAAGGTCAAGGATATAATAGATGCAGGCGGACTTACAGAGTACAACAGGAAAAGGCTCGGAATAAGGTAGAAGTGTCGTGATTTCACGGACCAGCATAATCTATGGAACCTCTCGATGACCTCCACATCTCCCGGAAGAACGCCCTGTACGACTTTGAGACCCTGCTGCTTCGAATCAGAGTGACTATTGGATGGTCCGACCAAACTATTATTGCGACCTTATCACCGTATACCCATGTTGTGGAAGGCGTGTCGTACAGCGTCCTGCTGAACCTCATCTCGGCAAAATCGATACTCTCCCTTGCCTTCTGCTCACGAATCCTGTCGCTGTATATTATGCTCATGCGCACCCTGGCCTTTGCCCTTCTCATGTGCCAGTTCCTGGAATAAGTTCTGAAGATTCGCATGAACTCGCCCTCGGCGCCGAAAACGAGAAGCTCCGACCCTTCCCTTATGACATCCTCTGCAACGGTCTTGAGACCCTTTCTGCCATGATATACAGTCGCCTCCTGATCCTCCTTTGCAAGCGCCCTCTTCATTTCGAGGTCGGGGGCAACGCTTTCGACAAGCTCCCTTCTGCTTCTCATTTCGTCCTCCTTCTCCTCGAGGTAGTGGATTATCTTGTAAGGTGACGCAGCCTCGAAATACCTCCTCTCTGCCTTCTTGATGAATCCGACGAGTCCCTTTTCGGAAAGGGTCCGGAGAGCATCATAAACATTGGTTCTGTTGACAGCTGAAGATTTAGCGACATCGCCGGCTGTCGCAGAGCCGAGCTCAAGCAGGGCTAAGTATACCTTCACCTCGTTACCGGCAAGCCCTGCATCATGAAGAACGTTTTTTACATCCATATTGTTGTAATATATTATTACAACAAATATTAATATATACGGATGACAACATTTCTGAAAGAACAAAAGATTTAATGATTCTTAATATCTGATTGTTATGGAAAGCTCCGACCTCGTCGATTTCGAAGGCTTTGAAGTCGAGATGGGAGAATACGAGATAGTCCAGACGAAGAAATTCGACCGCTACATGTGGATTGAGACCGGCGGTAGCATAGGCGGTGCGCCAATAGTCGCCGATTCAATCCTCTACTTCGCGTCAATGAACCACAACGTCTATGCTCTCGACGCCTTGACAGGAAAGGAAATCTGGAGGTTCACGGCAAGGGACAGAATCGGGGGCTCGGGACCGGTATACTCCAACGGCATGATATTCGCTGGAAGCTATGACCACAATCTCTACTGCATTGATGCAAAGGACGGGAGCCTGTTATGGAAGTTCCGCACAGAGGGCCCAATCTACTGCAGGGTAGAAGTGGACGGCGGCGCTGTTTACGTGGGCTCCAAGGACCATAACCTGTACGCAGTCGAGACGGCAACCGGCAGACTGCTGTGGAAATTCAGGACAGGTGACGATGTCGCATCTATGCCCACTGCCTACAAAGGGAGCGTATTCATAGGATCATACGACAGGAACGTCTACAGGCTGGATGCGGGAAGCGGAAGGCTTATGAGGAAATACCCGACCCAGGGCGAGGTCCACAACCTCAACAGGTTCCTCATACACGACGGCAAAATATACGTGACCACCACCGACAATACGATGCGCGTGTTCCGGATAGAAGACGGCCTCGAGCTCCTGAAGGTGAGGATCGGAAACTACGGTGCATCTTCCTGCCCCGTGAGGAGCGGGGAAAGGATTTACCAAGGCACAAGGGATGGTGACGTCGCGTGCATGGACCTTAGCGGAAGGACCCTGTGGAAGTTTCCGACAAGGGAAGTCGTTCACATACCGCTCGTCCACGAGGGACTTGTGTATTTCGGCTCCGGGAACAAGAGGTTCTATTGCCTGGACGCCAACGGCAAGGAACTCTGGAGCTTCAGAACGAACGGCCCCATAGTCCTGAACCCATTCATGTGGGAGGGAAAGCTGTATTTCGGCTCATGGGACTGCAACATGTACTGCGTAGACAAAAGAGGAAAGCTCGTGTGGAAGTTCCGCGCCGAAGGCGAACCTTCTTACAAGCCCCCGGCTTACGAGGCCTTCGAGGTCCATGTCAAGATCCCTGAGGAAGAGACAGAACAAAACGAGCTAAAGAGATACGATTTCGGTGTGAAAGAAGAGGAAGTCAGCGGAGGGAGCGTCTACAGGATGGAAACGACGTACCAGATGAGTAGCGCCTACATGAAGAAGGGAAAGTACTCTTTCTGAAGCATGTTGAAAGAAAGAATGCGTCGGCCGGGATTTGAACCCGGGTTATAGCGTTGGCAACGCCATGTCATAACCAGACTAAACTACCGACGCGTTTAACTAGACTATTATTCCGGTAAATATTAATAAAGTTACTCCCGCTACTCACGGCTGTCCGTAGAATACACTGGGATTCACTTGAAGAGACTCTTGACACGGGCTATGACGTCATTCCTTGCAAGTACCAGGACCTTCTCGCCTTCCTTTATGACGGATTCAGGCCTCGGTATCACTATGTTCTTGCCATCGTAGACCGCTATTATGAGGGAGCCCTTCGGATACTCTATCTGCTTGACCTTCTTTCCGCACACATGGGAGCCCTTGACTATCTCGAACTCTAGTATCGCGGCTGCGCCCCTGTCTATATATGCGAGATCTACCACCTCGGGCTTCGTTATTATCTCCTCGAGGTAGTGTGCCGCAGCCTTCTCCGGGTATATGACAGTATCTATCCCGAGGTTTCGAAATATCTCCTCAGACTCGGCTCTCTCTATCCTCGCCGCGGTCTTGCATGTCTTCCTCTTCTTGGCGTTAAGGCATGTAAGGAGGTTCTCGCTCTCGTTCGGGCTAAGAGAAACGACTATGTCTACCTTCTCAAGCCCCGCCTCCTCAAGTATCTTGACGTCTGTAGCATTCCCCTCTATTACGGTGGCATTCACGCTGTCTGCTATCTCCTTTGCCTTATCATGATCCTTCTCTACTATGACCACGTCGTGCTTCTCCGCGGCCAGTTCCTCGGCGAGGCTTATGCTCATCCGCCCGCCGCCGCATATTATCACATGCATACCTAACTCATCTCCTTATGAACATGATTCCAAGAGTCACCAGGACCGCCCATATCTCGAGCCTCCCGACGATCATGTTAACCATGAGCATTAGTTTTACTATAATATTCATGTCTTTATTAACAAGACCCATCGAAAGCCCGACGTTGCCCTGGGCCGACGTCACCTCGAAGAGCGACTGTGTGCCGTCATAGCCGCTCACGACCATCACGAGCGTTCCTATGAGTATGAAGACTATGTATATCAGGGCGAACAGCAGTATGGTGCTGACATCCTCGTCCTTGAGTTTGAGGCTTCCTATCTTCTTCGATATCACGAGGTGAGGCCTCACGAGCTTCCTCAGGTTCCAGTAGAGCGACTTGAATATTATGCCAACCCTGAACATCTTGAGCGCGCCTGCGGTCGAACCCGACGAGCCTCCCATGAGCATGAGCGCTATCAGTATAAGTATGGGAAACTCCGGCCACGTCGAGATGTCAGTGGTCGCGAGTCCGGTGCATGTCATTGCAGAGACTGCATGGAAGATGCCCTGCCTGAAGGACGTCCAAGGTATTATGAGAAGCGATGCGACCGCAAGCACGACTATCATTATCCTGAACTGGACGTCCCTGAAAAACACCGCAGGGTCGCCCTTCAGCAGATGATAGTGGGACAGGAAGCTTATCGACCCCGCTATCATGAGGAACATCGCCACGAGCTCTATCATGAAGTTGTTGTAGTAGCCCATGCTCGCATCCTTGATGCTCATCCCTCCCGTAGCGAGGGCCGTCATAGAATGATTGACGGCGTCAAAGAACGGCATGCCGACGTACATGAACAGCACGACGCCTATGACTGTGTAGAGTATGTAAATCCACCACAGCGTCTTAACTGTATTTATGACGTTTGGCTTTATCCTCTCCTCCCTGGCCTCGGCCAGGTAAAGAGACCCACCCATGCTTATCACGCCCGTGAGTATGGCGACCACGATACCGATTCCGCCTATCCACTGCATGAAGGACCTCCAGAACAGGAGCGTTACGGGAACGGTCGATGTATGGTCTATCATCGTGAATCCGGTTGTCGTCCATGCAGACACAGACTCAAAAACAGCATCCACCATGTTCATGCCAAGATAATAGTCGAATGGCAAGGAACCCAGAAGGCATGTCGCTATCCATACCATGACAACGGTAACAAGAGCATGCCTAAACTCCGTCTCCTTGGAATCTCCCACGAGCTTCATAGAGAAGTGGCTCAACAGAAAAACCATGATGCCTATGGAAATGAAACCCGGTACGAACTCAAGCTCAAGCGACAGCACTGACACAAGTACAGGGACGAAGAACAGCAGGCCTATGAATCTCATCACTGAAAAGAAGTCCCTCACCGAAACTGACAGGTCTGACATGTAGAAGGGCATAAACGCTTCTCTCCCGGATCAGCCGAATATCGCACCGAATCCCTCTGCAGCGCTCTCTTCCTGGCCATCTATGACAGATGTGACCTTTTCCGCGTCGCTTCCCTTCAGCTCATCAGCCAGGCCCTTGAGCAGCTCCCTTGCCTTCTTGACGGCACCATCGTCACCATCTATCTGCAAGTAGTATCCGTCCTTCTTCATGCCGACGGCAGCAGAGTCCCTCGTCGTTATGGACTGCCTTGAGACAATCTCATCCATATAGACCTTGTTCTTGGCACTTCCGTAGTTCTCCTTGCTTACGAAAAACACGACCTTCATCAAAATCATCTCCTTAATAGCTTAATTATAGAACCTTATTTTTAAAGTATTCCGTGAGGAAAAGCGAGAAGCCGTCCTTCCTTTCGGTTATTTCCGACCCTGAAAGTATCTTGAAACCACTGTTCAGTCCGTCAGCGACATAGGATGCTATCCCTATCGCGCCGAGCGCCTTCTTGTCCTGTTTCAGCGTCGCGCTCAGAAGCTTCTCCGCGTCAGTGAAGTCCCTCTTGACCTCAGCAACCCAGTTCTGGCCCTCGACGAGCATCCTTCCGGACTTCACGTATTTCTTTATGAACTCGCCGCTGTGCCTCTTCGTGAAAACTGGCGGACCTCTGACCTTCCTTACGGATGGCAGCTTCCAGACCTCGAGCTCCAAAAGGAGCGCGCACTCCTTCCTGCTGCACCAGACGCCGCTTCCCATGACGTTGAAACCGCTATCCTCCATTATGCCCGTAAGCCTCTTTGCGGTCCTTCTCATCTGAGGATAAAGCACGTCATCGACCACGTCTGGGCGCTCGAAGAAAACCGAGAGCATCTTCGTACCCCTCGAAGACAGCGCGCATGAAAGCGCTCTGCCTGTCATTGGCGCCTTCTTGGTCTCGAAGTACTTCCCGCTTGGGGACTTGAGGAAGGACGCGCAGTTCGCCTTGAACTTCTCGAAGTTCCCGCTGGAAAGCGCCGCCGCTACATTCCTCTTCTTGTCGACGGGGTCTATCACGACAAGCGGCTGTGACGGGAACATGTCCCTTGTTTCGGGGCCCTTGTGATGCCCCCCGAGGTCTATGAAGACCCTTCCTGCCTCCCAACCGACTGCATCGTCTGCCAAGTTCATGAAGCTCTTGTACTTTATTATGAGAAGCTCTGTGAGGTAACCTGAGAATCCTTCAATGCACAGATCCGAGCCGTATACCCCTATCCCCTTGCAGAACTGCTTCAGGAGCCTCACCTCGGACGACATCCCAGCCTTCAGGTTCTTAAGAATGTACTTGTTATGGTGCGGGGTCCTGTCAACGGCGGACTTTATCTTCCCTGCATCCTTTACGTCATAGCAAGGGACAAAGTCCACGGCGTAACCGGATACCCCCGCCCTTATGTATGGATGCTCCGCATAGGCTATCTCGTATGTCCCCGAAAGTGCCTTGACTATCTTCTTCCCGACGTCAAGCCCCGACTTCTCAAGCCTCTCACGCGTGACGTCCTCAGGGAACAGTATGAATATGTCGAACTCCTTCTTGTCCGGAAGCCACGTGTCCCTGAGATAAGAGCCCGCAAGCGTATAGTCAAGCTTCATGGGCTTTACGACACCCTCCGTTGCCTTCTTTATCATTTCCAGAGCATCAGACGTGCTCTTAACCTCAGAAGCAGTAGGAGTTATCCTCCTAAGGACAGACTCCAGCACATTGCCGGCCTTGCTCATAATTATTGTTGGCCGCCTTGTTTAATATGTTTGGAGCGGCCGCATGCAAAAGTTTTATTTCACCAGACTAACATTCTATCATGAGAAAGCTCGGCAGCCAGAAATACATCGACATTTCCGGATGGGTGGCAGACGGCACAAGGGTCGCTGGCGTATGTTCAAAGAAGATAACAGTCTGCCACATGAATGACAAGGTAAAGGACGTGATGCACGTCCTCTCGACCAGTCACAGGAGGATACCGGTGCTTGACAGGGAAGGCCGTGTCAGGGGAATCATATCCACAATCGATATCATCCGTCTTCTCTCAGACACCGGAAAGGGAAAGAGGGTGTCAAAGGAGAAGGGTATAGAGGCCGGCATACGCCATGTCATGAACCCGCACGTGATAGACATAGACATGAACATGGAACTTCCGGATGCCCTGGCTTTCTTCAAGAAGCACAGGAAGGGCGCATATCCTGTGACGCACAGCAAGAAGATGTTCGGCATAATATCAGAGTGGGACCTCGTGAGGCAGGTTCGCGGAAGGACCGGCGTCAAGGTGTCGGACATAATGATAAGAAGGCCGATAGTAGCCCAGGAGAGCCACGCGCTGTGCGATGTGACAAAGATGCTTTCCGTCGGAGGCTTTCGAAAGCTTCCGGTGGTGAGCAAGGGCATACTCATGGGAATCGTGACCCCAAGGGACGTCCTATCATACATACACAAAAACGCTATAAAGGGAAAGCTCAGCGAGCAGAGGTTCCCGGTGAAGAGGCTCATAAGAAGCTCACCCGTCACAATAAGCCCGGGTGAAGATGTGTATGAAGCCGTGAAGGTCATGATATCCAGGAAGATAGGCGGGCTCCCCGTAGTGGAGGACCGGCAACTTGTCGGGATAATAACGGAAAGGGACATAGTGGACGCGCTGGTCATGTGAAAGCCACGGGTGCATGTTGTTGAAGTGCATAGACGGCGAATTTCTCAGGAAGTGCATAGAGGACCTTGACGGAAAGCTCGTGATAGTGGAGGGAAAGAAGGATAGTATTGCTTTAAAAACCCTTGGTGTAAAGAATATTATGCAAATCGGCGGCACGCCGCTTGCAGATTTCACATTTCATGTTTCAAAATCATACCACTCACCGAAAAGAACTGACTTTGAAGAGACAGTAGTACTTACGGATTTTGATTCTGAAGGCGTGAAAATCGCTGCAAAGCTGACGAACCTGCTGAGAATGCATAAAGTACCCGTTAACATGCGGTTACGAAAAAACTTCATGAGGCTAGGGAAAAGCTGCATTGAAGGATTCAAGGAAGGTGATATTCATGGCAAAACTCGCGCCGACGTCTATAAAGTACGTCGTGAAGGCAAGCATAAAGGCAAAGGGTGTAGTTGAAAAACCCGATGTCATAGGGGCGGTATTCGGCCAGACCGAAGGGCTCCTCGGCTCAGAGCTCAACCTAAGGGAGCTCCAGGAGACCGGAAGGATAGGAAGGGTGGAGGTCACTGTAAAATCGAAGAACGGCGAGTCAGAGGGCGAGATAATCATACCAAGCTCTCTTGACGCGTCAGAGACCGCACTCATAGCGGCGACACTCGAGACCATAGAAAGAGTCGGGCCCTGCACTGCAAAGATAGTCGTGAAGGCTGTCGAGGATACGAGGTCTGACAAGAGGAAGTACGTCGTCGACAAGGCAAAGGAGATACTCAAAGGGCTTATGGACGAGGGCGTTCCTGACGCTGACGACCTCTCAGAGGAGATAAAGGAGGCCGTGAGGACGCATGAGATAACGACCTATCAGGGACTTCCTGCAGGGCCTAACATGCTCGACTCCCAGGAGATAATAATAGTCGAAGGGAGGGCTGACATAATAAACCTTCTCAAGCACGGCATAAGGAACACACTTGCAATAGAGGGCGCAAGCGTCCCTGAAGCTGTAAAGGTTATATCAAGGGAGAAGGAGACCACGGCATTCATGGACGGCGACCGGGGAGGGCAGCTGAACCTCAAGGGCCTCATGGAGACAACGGACATCGACTTCGTCACATTCGCCCCTGACGGCAAAGAGGTGGAGGACCTCACCAAGAAGGAGATATTCAAGGCGCTCAGGGAGAAGACCCCTGCAAGGCAGTACAAGACGAGAAGCTCAAGCGGTCCGTCAAGGAGTGAAAAGAGGGTTCCTGAAAGGACGACTTCGGACAGCAGGTCCGTAAGAAACAAGGTCTCTTCAAAGATAATACCAAAGAGGCAGCCAAGGGTGAGCAGGGACCAGAAGGACAAATTCAGTAAGATGCTCTCCGACCTCGTGGGATCAAGGGCTGCATGCATATTCGACTCCAAGGAGCAGCTGCTTGGAAAGGTTCCTGTTACAGAACTGATGAACACGCTCAGGACGATAGACAACCCAAACACGATAATATTCGACGGAAAGGTGGACCAGAAGCTCAACGGAGTGGCGATGGACAAGGGAGTCAAGTCCCTCGTGGGCATGGAGAAGGAGGACCTTAACTCCTCTGTCGCGATACTCTGCAAGAAAGACCTAGAATGATCTGATGAGACTCATAACCCGGAAGAAGGTTGAAGGGATAATCCGGAGACTTTCAGATGAGGGGTTAGAGGCCGCTCTTTTTGTGAACAGCGAGCCCGTGATGGATTCGAACATAGAGTACCTCACAGGCTTCGGTGGCATGCTCTCAGGAGCTCTCCTTATAAAAGAAGGAAAGCTGAAGCTCATAACATCTGACATCGATTACGAGCGGGCGCTCTCGGAGGCCACCGCAGACGATATAATAAGAATGGAGCGCAAGGGCGGGCTGCAGAAGTCCATAAAGGAGCACGCCAGCAGACATGAAAAAATAGGCGTCATAAAGGGACGGTTCACTTTATCCATGGCCGAGGGGCTGAAGATGAGGAGGTCCTCGATGAAGGACATAAGCGGCATAATGTCGCGGGCGAGGGCCATAAAGACCCAGAAGGAACTGGACGTCATCAGGGAATGCACAGGAATAGCCAACAGGGGGATAAGGTTCCTGAGAAGCATCATCGAGCCTGGGATTAAGGAGAGCCGCATCTCAACAGAGCTGGACCAGAGACTCAGAGAGTTCGGCTCGGCCGAGCCCGCATTCCCCACAATCGTCACGAGCGGTAAGCGGAGCTCTCTGATACATCCCTACCCATATGCATCCGAAAAGATGGTAACAAACGGCCTCGGCCTCATAGATTTCGGCGTAAGGAGAAAAGGCTACGTATCAGACGTGACCGTGCCGTTCTACGTAGGCAAGCTTACCGAGACCCAGGAGAAGATTATCCGTGCAGTGAGCGAGTCCTGGAAAAACATAGAAGCTGATATCAGGCAAGGGACGAAAGTGTCGGACCTTTTCTCGGCCTACAGGAAAACCCTTGAGGGCTTGGGCTTTTCCG
>CAZGWZ010000009.1:0-3713 GCA_964529545.1 uncultured archaeon | reverse complement strand
GTGTCGGACCTTTTCTCGGCCTACAGGAAAACCCTTGAGGGCTTGGGCTTTTCCGTGAAGCACTCGCTGGGCCACGGAATAGGCCTTGACGTGCACGAGCATCCGCCGCTGGCAGACATAGAAGGCACGCGCCTTGAGAATGGCATGGTGATAGCAGTAGAGCCTGGTGCATACGAAGCCGGAAATGGCGGGAGCAGGCTGGAAAACGACGTCATAATAGGAAAGAACGGGTTTGAGAAGCTCACAAAATCAAAGTTAATAAGTGTGTGAATGTAATTAACTAATTAGCTGGAAGTGATTGATTTGTTCGAACTTTTGAAGAGGCTTGTCGACGCGGATGCCGTGAGCGGATACGAGGAGAATGTCACTAAGCTCATGGAAAAGGAGCTGAAGAAGTACGTAGACGAGCTGAAGGTCGACAAGGTAGGCAACCTTATAGCAAAGAAGGGCAGCGGCTCGCCCAAGGTAATGATATCGGCCCACATGGACAAGATAGGGCTCATAGTCAAATACGTCAGCAAGGAGGGATTCATATTCTTCGACAAGCTTGGAGGATGGGACGACAGAATACTTCCGACAAGCAAGGTCCTTATACACGGGACCAAGGGTCCGGTGTTCGGGGTGCTCGGCACAAAACCCATACACGTACAGGACAAGGAAGAGTCCAAGAAGCCTCTCAAGACAAAGGAGATGTTCATAGACATCGGAGCCGGAAATGAAGATGAAGTGAAGAAGGCAGGCGTGGGAATAGGCGACTTCATAACAATATACGGGACCGTTACAAAGCTTCTGGGAAGCAGGGTCACCGGGCAGGGATTCGACGACAGAATCGGATGCCTCGTGCTGGTGGAGGTTGCAAAGAGGCTCAAGAAATTCAAGGGGACGGTATACTTGGTAGGCACGATAAGGGAGGAGATGGGGCTCATAGGGATACGGAGCTCCACCTACAGCGTGAACCCTGACGTGCTGCTGGCAATAGACACCAACATATCAGGCGACATGCCTGGAATGTCACCGGAGGATTCGCCTATAAAACTTTCCGCAGGACCTACTCTCGACATAAAGGACGCCATAAGCGTCGTGAGCCCTGAGGTGAGGAAATGGGTTCAGGAGACCGCAAAGAAGTTCAAGATAAAGCTTCAGCTACTTGTGCTAGAAGGCGGTGCCACGGACGCCTCACTTGCAGCATCCATAAAGGAAGGGGTGCCTTCTGGCGCGGTCACCGTTCCGACGAGATACGTTCACACGCCCGTAGAGGTGGCCGACATGAAGGACATAGAAGAGTGCGTGAAGTTGTGCGTGAAGCTCCTTGAGAACTCGCATACATATTTCTGAGCGGGAAGTCTATCGAAGCTCTTCCACGTAAACGTCCGGCCTCAGGGGAACTATCTGATAAAGGCCCCTGTACACCTGGACCTCTCCTGACAACCTAATAGAAACGTTTTCCTTTATCTCAGATATGTTTATGTCGTTCATCTCAAGAGCCGATACGACACTTCTCCAGAGCACGACATCAATTTCACACCCGCCGTCATACAGCGTGAAGAACACGTTACCTTCCGCGTGAAGCATGTCCTTTGCATAACCCTTCACGCTTACGAGCTTTCCTTTGTGCTCACTGCCTATATCGCACAGCGGCACATAGGACGCTTCCACAAAGGACATCATAAGGTACAGTACAGCGAGGCATGCAAGAGTTCCTAGGACTGAAAGTGCCCTTAATTGCTTCTCATCCATTAATTAAATGGTGTCAAAAAGGCTTTTAAAACCTACCGCTAATTATGTGAAACTATGAAAGAAACGGGAATGTCTGGTGAAAAATACATGAAGTTGTTCGGATGGGATGGCAACCCGTTCGTGTTCAAGATACTTCCAGACCTTCTGGTAGGATATGAAGATGAGATGAACAACATAATAGACAACCTTACAAACGGCTGCAAGTTCTCGATAATACTTGGTCCCACTGGTTCGGGAAAGACAACCATGATGAAGAACCTCATAACGAAGATACAGGGATACGGAAGGGTTTTCTACGTCCCAAAGCCACCGAACGACCCCGAAGGATGGACGAAGATATTCACTGAGATCGTAAAGCCGGGATTCTTCAGAAGAATATTCATGCGATCAAAGATAAACGACATAACAATATACGAAGTCGGCGAATGGATAAACAAGCGGTCCGGGAACAAGAGGCTCCTGCTTTTAGTAGACGAATGCCACGAATCGACCAAGGAGTCCCTCGAATGGCTGAGGACGCTCACGGACCAGGTCGACAACCTGTCGCTCGTGCTCGCCGGACTCCCGGTCTTCGAGAAGAGGCTGATGGAGGAGCTGGAGACTTTTAGGAGGAGGATAGAGAACAGGCTCGAGCTCACGAACCTCACATCCGCAGAGACGAGAGAGCTGATAAAGAAGAGGGTAGAATGGATGGGCGGTGAAGATGTGAAGCCTTTCACCTCCAGCAGCATACAGTTCGTATATGACAGGACCAACGGATTCCCAAGGGAGGTTCTGAGGGTCTGCAACGAGCTCGTGAAGAACGCTGCCGAGAAGAACATAAGCACCATAGACACAGACTTCCTGAAGGAGACCCCCATGGGCATCACCGAGGAGAGGCAGTCCATGGAAACCGTGGAGGAGCTGCCTTACAGGCAGAAGAGCATACTCGAGATACTCTCAAAAGGAGGCGTCATGACGCCTTCGCAGATAGCAAAGCAGTTCGACCAGGACGACTACAACGACCACGGAAACGCGGTGAGGTCCGTCAACAACATACTCAGAAGGCTCATGAAGGACAAGATGGTCGTGAGAGAAAGGAAGGGGAAGGCGTACAGGTACAGGATAGCCCAGAAGTACCAGACAATGCTCGTGAATGCATAAATTTTTAAATAGTTTACCGTTATATAATTCATAAAGCTAATGGTGTTGGAAATGGATGAAAGAGTAAAAAGCAAAGACCTTGTCGGAAAGATTCTGATTTCTGAAGAGACGGGGAAAAAGTTCGGAGTGGTTGGTGACATAGACTACATAATAGAGTCAGGAGAGCTCATAAACCTTGTGCTAGTGGAGCCAACAACGCACATATCAGACCTCAACCTGAGGCAGGACGACAAGAGAAGGATACTTGTCCCGTTCTCTGCGGTTAAGTCTGTCGGGGATTTCATAATAGTCAGCGAAAGCGACATAATCTGATTTCCTTACATAACCAAGCCTCTGAACTTGTCAGCATCACAGGCGTGTATAAACCGCGCCTGACTTCTTATAATTCTTTAGAACTTAGGCGGGCCGCTCTCCGTCGTGAGTTTGCCTCTCCCGACGAAGGCTTCCTCTTCAGGATAGACGACCATGCCACTCTTGGTTATCTTGTAAGGATGAAGCCTCTCCGAATGCGAAGATCCCCTCATTTTCCAGACCTGGACAGCCCTTACGAATGACGAGTCCGACCACGTGTAGTAGAGTATCACCGCCGAGTCCGATATGAACTCGGCAAGCCCATGCCTTGACAGGCCGAAGGCGCCCGGAACCATCTCTGATATCAGTATGCTCGTGCACTCGAGCTTCTCAAGCACGTTCGAGAGCGTGAAAAGCATTCTCCTGAAGTTCACGTCCTCGCGAAGGTAGAAACTAAGCGCGGAGACCGAGTCGACGACCACCCTCTTTGCAGATATCTCCCTGATTTTGCCCTCCAGGCTGTTCACTATGTCATCGACATG
>CAZGWZ010000008.1:0-16819 GCA_964529545.1 uncultured archaeon | reverse complement strand
AGCTTTCCAGTATCCGCTGTGACTGCATAAGCATGATGGTCCCTTGACGTGAAATACAATATGCCGTCCTTCTCAGACGCCACGCAAAGTATCTCGCCCTGCGTCTTGAACTTCCATATGAGCTTTCCAGTATCAGCGTCAATAGCATACATGTAGTGGTCGTATGAACCTATGTATGCTATGTCGTCCTTTATCATGACGGCGGAGACGACGCCTATCCTGTCCTCTGCCTTGAACTTCCATATGAGCTCTCCCGTAAGCTGGTCCACGCAATAAACGTTGTGGTTCATGGACGGGAAGTAGACCCTGCCCTTGTAGAGAAGCGGTCTCGTATCGACGCTGCCGCCTTCTCCTATCTTCCACAGCCTGTCGAACTTCTTGACCTTCTTGACCCCGTACTCGCCTAGCTCGATGTTGAACTCATCAAAGGCTCCCTGAAAACCATGCACTTCAAATCACCTATATAGATAGTATTCGAAAGGTTCATAAAATTAAGGTACCCCCTCAGGGGGTAACATTATTAAGTAAAGCCGTTAATGAATAATAAGGTAATATGAAAGAAAGGGTAGAGGCATTGCTGAGGGATCTTGGATACACTGATTCTGAGATAAAGGTGTATTTGTCTCTGCTCGAAATAGGAAGCACTAGTAAAGGTCCGCTTGTCAGGGAGACTGGCGTCTCCTCGTCTAAGATATATGAGATACTCGATAGGCTGATAAGAAAGGGGCTTGTAAGCTCGGCGGTGAAAAACAAGGTTAAATTCTACAGCGCAGCACCACCGCTGAGCATAATGGATTTATTGAAAGAAAGGGAGGAAGAGTTGAAGAGGATGGAAACTGAACTGGAGGAAACTCTGCCTTTTTTCAAGACCATGGGAAAGATGTCTTCAAAAGGTACGGACGCGGAGATATACCGTGGATGGAGAGGTATGCTGACAGTTTACAATGAGATTATCGATTCGCTTCCCGTCGGCGGGGAGTACATGGTGTTTGGCGCGAGCAGGGGTGAGGACGAGGAGAGGGTGAGATCATTCTACACGAAATTCAACGTGAAGGTAATGAAAAAGAATATAGTCGCGAGGATAATATTCAACGAGAAGGCGAGAGGGAACATACCAAACATAACGAAGAATGCCAAGGTCAGATACATAGACCATACTACGCCATCAGAAATCCTGATATATGGGAACAAGACACTGATAGTAATCCTCGAGAAAGAACCGCTCGTGATAGCAATAGAAAGCGAATCCGTTTCAAGGTCATTCCGCATGTATTTCGATGTAATGTGGAAGGTAGCCAAGAAGTAGGAGATTGTTTCAGCCAATAGCATTCTTTCCCCTGAGGAGCCTGTTGTATGATATGGCGAACCTGTGGGCTTCGTCTCTTATTTCCCGTATGTATTGAAGTGCCTTTCCCTTCCTGTCGAGCGTCTTTGGTATAGAAAGCCCGGGAACGTATACCTCCTCAAGGCGCTTTGCAATCGATATGGTGGGTATCCTCAGCTCAAGCCTCTGAAGTTGCTTTGCAGCTGCCATGAGCTGACCCTTTCCGCCGTCTATTATGATCAAATCCGGCATCCTCCGTCCTTCTTCCATCAACCTAGAGTATCTCCTAAGGACAACCTCCGCGATGCCCGCGTAGTCGTCAACGCCCTCGACCGTCCTTATCTTAAACCTCCTGTACTCGGCCTTGTTGGGCCTGCCTTTCACGAACTGGACCATGCTGCCCACTGTCGCCGTACCTGAAAGGTGGGATATGTCAAAGCACTCTATGACATCGGGCGCCTCGTTCAGAGATAACGCCTTCCCAAGCTCAGCGGCCTTAATCTCGCCACCGAAAACGCCATGCTCTATGTTTATCCTGGCTATGTCAAGCAGATCCTTCTTCTCGCCAATCTTTGGTATCGTGAACTTCACTGAAGACCCTCTGGTCTTCTTCAGGAACTCCCTAACTACCGGACCTGGCTTCTCCGGAAGTATGAGCTCCTTCGGAACGTCGTTCTCCGAATAGTACCTAGAGATGAACTCGTCGAAGAAGCCGTCCCTATCGTCGAATGAGTACTCGTTCTTCTGCGAGAGTATTCCCTTATGGACGTTGAAGAGGACTATGTAGACCCTTCCGTTCTTCTTTACATAGCTCATGACATCCTCGTCGTATCTCTTCTTCCTGTCCATTGCCTGCCGCTCAGAAAGATACTCAAGAGCAGTTATCCTGTCTCTGGCCTCCATGGCCTGCTCAAACATCTCAGACGAAGAGAAGCCTTTCATCTCCTCTTTGAGCAAACCGATAAGCTCCATTGTCTTTCCTTTCATCACCATCTCTGCCTTGCCCATGCTTCTTCTGTAATCCTCCTCTGTAATAGCGCCTATGCACGGGGCGCTGCATATGCCTATGTGGTAACGGAGGCAAGCCCTCCTCGGAAGTTTCTTGCACGTCCGGAGCTTGAAGGCCTTATTGACGACCTTGAGCACTTGATCCCGCTCCTGACCAGAAACGAACGGGCCGAAGAAGGTTCCCTGACCCTCTTTCTGCCTTGCGAGAAGAAGCCTTGGGAACCTCTCGTCGGTGAGCTGGATGTATGCGTACTGCTTTGCGTCCTTTAGGTCTATATTGTACTTGGGCTGGTGCTTCTTGACAAGCGTGTTCTCGAGTATCAGGGCTTCGACCTCGTTCTTCGTCACGACGAAATCGATATCCTCTATTTCACTCACGAGGAGCCTGGTCTTGCCGTCACCGTGGGTCTTGTGGAAGTAGCTGGACACCCTCTTTCGCAAATCCTTGGCTTTACCTACGTAGATTATCCTGCCGCCTGACTTGAACAAATAACATCCAGGCTTGCGGGGAAGGAAACTGAGGTCTGACATAATCATTTCTTGAGGAGCGGCTTCAAGAACTTTCCGGTATAGCTTTTATCGCTTCTTGAGACCTCTTCCGGGGTTCCTTGCGCGACAATCCGTCCGCCGCCGTCGCCGCCGTCGGGGCCGAGGTCTATTATGTGGTCGGCGCTCTTGACGACATCCAGGTTATGCTCAATCACCACTACTGTATTGCCCTTGTCGACGAGGTCGTTGAGAACCTTTATCAGCCTGCTCACGTCATGGAAGTGAAGGCCAGTCGTCGGCTCGTCAAGCAGGTATATTGTGCTTCCCGTTGACTTCTTCGCAAGCTCCCTCGTGAGCTTTATCCTCTGGGACTCACCTCCCGAAAGGGTCGTGGAACTCTGGCCCAGATGGATGTATCCAAGGCCCACCCTCTCAAGCGTATGAAGCTTCCTTCTTATGTTCGGGACGTGCTCGAAGAAAGAACGGGCCTCCTCTACGGTCATGGAGAGTACATCCGCTATGCTCTTTCCCTTGTACCTGACCTCCAGCGTCTCCCTGTTGTACCTCTTGCCCTTACACTCGTCGCACTCGACGTATACGTCCGGAAGGAAGTTCATCTCTATCTTTATTACGCCATCGCCCTGGCAGGCCTCGCACCTTCCTCCCTGTACGTTGAACGAGAACCTCCCCGGCTTATATCCTCTCCTCCTCGCTTCCTCTGTCTGGCTGAAGAGCGCCCTTATGTCGTCGAAGAGCTTGGTGTAGGTAGCCGGGTTGCTCCTCGGCGTCTTTCCTATGGGACTCTGGTCTATGACTATCACCTTGTCAAGCGTGCCGTCTATCTCAATCCCGCCGTGCTTACCGGGTCTCCTCCTCGAGCCCATCACCTTGTTCATGAGAGCCTTGTAAAGAATGTCGTATACCAGCGTCGACTTGCCTGAACCAGAGACACCGGTTATGAGAGTGAGCACGCCTTTAGGTATCCTGACGTCTATCTCCTTAAGGTTGTGCTCGCTGCAGCTCCTGAGCAATACATGCCCATTACCCGTCCTCCTTTCCGAAGGGACAGGTATGCTTCTCTTGCCTGACATGTACTCTCCCGTGAGACAACCCTTGCATGCCATTATCTGCTTCGGTGTCCCCTCGGCCACGATCTTTCCACCGTGTATCCCCGCGCCGGGGCCCATGTCTATCACGTGGTCCGCCATCCTTATGGTCTCCTCGTCGTGCTCTACAACAATGACGGTGTTACCCAGGTCGCGCAGGGTGGCAAGGGTGTCTATGAGCTTTCGGTTGTCCTTCTGGTGGAGCCCTATCGACGGCTCGTCAAGTATGTACATGACGCCTGTGAGATTGGAACCTATCTGGGTCGCGAGCCTTATCCTCTGGGCCTCGCCCCCGGAAAGCGTCGCAGAGCTCCTTGAAAGAGTGAGGTAGCCGAGGCCTACGTCATCGAGGAACCTGAGCCTTGAGTCTATCTCCTTTAGGACCTGCCTTGCAATCTCCCTCTCCTTCTCGTTTATCTTAAGTCCCCTGAAGAACTCCCTGGTCCTTGAGATTGACATGTCAGTGACCTCTATTATGTTCTTTCCCGCTATGGCCACAGCAAGTATCTTTGGCTTGAGCCTCTTTCCCTCGCATGCGGAGCATGGCGTTATCCTCATGAACTTCTCAAGCTCCCTCCTCCTGTAGTCAGACTTGGTCTGGTGGTAGAGCCTGTCAGACTGGGGTATGAGGCCCTCCCATGTGCCGATGTGGCTCCAGTGGGCATCGCCTCCGCTCATACTCATGTCGAACCTCATCCTCTTGTGGGAGCCGTACATGAGCACGTTGAACTGCTCCTCATTAAGGTCCCTTATCGGAGTGAACACGTCGAATCCGTGGCTCTTGGCAACAGAACCCAGGTACTGGCCCCTCCAGCCGTCCACGGCGTTCCTGTAGAGTGCTATCGCGCCGTCTGCTATGCACTTGTCCTTGTCCGGTATTATGAGGTCCTCGTCGAAGTCCATCTTAATGCCAAGCCCGTGACACGTCTCGCATGCCCCGAAGGGGCTGTTGAACGAAAACATCCTCGGCTGGAGTTCCTCGAATATCATGCCGCACACGGGACACGCCATCTTCGATGAGTATAGCTTGTCCTTCCTTCCATCGGCAGATACTATTATGAGGCCATTAGACTTCGAGAGGGCATGCTCGCAGGCTTCCGTGAGCCTGCTCTTGCCGGATACGTCGAGCCTGTCTATCACCACCTCTATGTCGTGCATGACGTACCTCTCGAGCTTTATTTCCTCGTCAGTCCTCAAAATCTTTCCGTCAACCCTGACGCGCACGTATCCGTCCTTACCGATGTCCTCGAAGAGCTTCTCATACGTCCCCTTCTTCTGTCTCACGAGAGGTGAGAGGATGGTTATCATTCCCTTGTTATCGGTGGCTTTCTGGCCGGATATCCTCTCCGGTGTCTGCGCCTGTATCTTCTCCCCATGCACCGGGCAGTGAGGAATGCCTATTCTTGCGAAGAGAAGCCTGAGATAGTCATAAATCTCGGTAACCGTCCCAACCGTACTCCTCGGATTCTTGCTCGTGGTCTTCTGATCTATAGATATGGCAGGGGAGAGCCCGTCGATGCTGTCGACGTCAGGCTTGTTCATGAGGCCAAGGAACTGCCTCGCGTATGCCGAGAGGGACTCGACATACCTCCTCTGGCCCTCGGCGTAAAGGGTGTCGAATGCAAGAGTGGATTTCCCCGAACCCGAAAGTCCGGTTATCACTATGAGCTTGTCGCGCGGCAGCTCTACGCTTATGTTTCTCAGGTTATGCTCTCTCGCCCCCTTTATCACTATGTTCTTCATAGAAACCACGAAAATCCTCTAGGTTGTTAAGAATGCTATCGCGGAAATAAAAAAATTGCGGTGCGTCTCAGCTGCAACCGTGTGAAGGGTTGCCGTCCCATCCGGCAAGCCTCGCCCACAAGTACCACGCGGCGCGTCCCTTGAGAACACAATTCAGGTTCGTTTGCTGGGGGTCGCTGGAATGGGCGCATCCGCCCGTAATCGATGTAATCTGAGCAAGCTCTGATGAAGGATTGCTGCCTATCCACTCGACCGCCCAGTTCCCGCCGTCATAATCAAGGTCGTCCTTGAGGTCGAGATCCCAGTAATAGATTCCGTCCGGGTCGTATGCCTCGATATCGGCGAAATCGAAGAATATCCTCTCATTGGCTGCGGCGTGTTGCCTTATGAGTTCGTTGTTATAGTGAACGGAGTTGGGCGTCATGTCCTCGCCCTGGCCTTGGGCATGGCCTGTCATGAATACGAAATTTACATCTGGATACTCGTTCACAAGTATCTCCATGTTGTCCACGTACCTCTGGGCATCATGACCGCTTATGCTGCACCATGACCACACGACCACGTTCACATGGCTGTTTGACGGATTGTCCAGAAGCGCCCGTGTCCCGGTGACCCACGGAGTGACGCCATTACCGTCTATGTAGTCTCCCTGGCTGAGGTCATCAATGTCTGCAGGTATGCCAAGGTCGTCCAGGTCAAGACCGGAAGAGCCGTCATCAGACCACTCGTAAACATTTCCAAAGCCCGCGAAATTCTCAAGTGCATTCATCCCTGTTATGAGCTGGCTCCCGTGTGATGTGTGCTGGTATGCTATGTGAAGCTGGTCCTTGGCCTTTTCTATGCAGCTTATTGGTATGCCACCGAAAGCCGCCGCCGAGTAGTGGTCCACTAGGATGCCAACTTCCTGCTGCTGGCTGCAATCGCTATCAGTCGTCTGGTCACAGCCGGAAGGACACTGGGCATCGCCGCCATAACATATGTCAGTTTCCACTATGTCTGCCTGCTTGTGAAGCCATTCCTCTATGTTAGTGTATCCGTCGCCATCATCGTCTCCATGAGGATTATCAGACGGGTAGTCGGGTATGCTTGACAGAGGACGATGGTTCTCAGCAAGGACTGGCCAGCCGCCCACGTCATCCTGAGAGTCTATTATCCTTCCAGTGCCCTGAATGACATCCTGAACCACTCGGCTGTCAACAGCGTCACGATCCGCAGGGCGTGCGCCTGCGGTAATCAAGATCTCCTGGCCAATTCCAGAAGAAGGCATTAACGTGACCCTCTCCGGCCATATTGGCGGCGATGAGGCCTTGATTGCTTCAGGCGTGGCATGGTCATTAGAGACATGATACACGTCCCATTGGTCGTCTGTCTGCTGGCTCACGAGGTTGTCCTCCAGGTACACGCTTGCGTCAAGAGGGACATCAGATGTTATCCTTACCATATATTCCACCGATGTGTCCGTCCCGGGAGCATGGACATTACCGACTGCTGTCACGCTGAGAGGCTCAATCCCGCCTATGAGATATATCGGATAGCGCCACATGTTATAGTTGTAGTTGTTTATGACAGCCACGCTCTCAGCTATATTTCCTATTAGCGGGCCCCGGTCATTGTTGTGAGCCAGCAGGTTCTTTATGAGTGCGACGTTTTTTCCACCGCCCACCAATATTCCCATGCTGTGATCCCCTTCGGGATGGATACTGTTCTGAAGAGCTTCGCTCACTATCATGTTGCTTAATGTTATGTTCTCAGCGAATCCCGCACCATTTGGCCATATCTGAAGATTCTCGTCAATTGCCCAGCTAACGCTGCAGTGGTCTATCAGAAGATTGTAATTTGTCTCTCCCGCAATGCTGATACCATCTATAACATCAGGCTGGATGAAGCTTCCGGCCTCATCACCTATCCTGAACCTGATGTGCTGTATGACGCCATCATGCGACGTGATGAAAAGCGTCGAGCCTCTCACTGTGATTCCCGGGCTCGGCGCCGTCTGGCCGGCAACTATGAAATACGGATTCCTTATGCGTAGGATTTCATGCGCAGGCTCCTGATTTATAGTGCCCGAAACCTCGAAGACTATGATTCTTGGATAGTCCCTTTGCAGACACCAATTGAGGGTGCCTCTCATGGTCTGCTCGCTTCCCGTGTTACCGCTACCCAGGTTGTCGACTATGCATATCCGCGGGGTCTCATCACCTGCATAGGCGGCTCTCGTGTAGATACCGAAGCCCTCAGCACCTGGAAATGCGAGAAGTTTTCCTTGAGGTGGTTCGCTGCCTTCAGAAAGCGTCGCGTTGAACTGCCATATCTGCCATCCGTTGTGGCAGTCCCATGCACCGGCCAACCTTGAACAGCTGTAAACCACGAGGAAGTTCCCTTCATCCGTCTCTCCTTCGGCGAGTGAGAAAGACGAAGACTCTATAACGACATCCGATTGCACGCTTCCGGAGACCCATTTCCCTCCAAGAGAATCGCCGCTTAGGACGACCTGTTCCCACGGCTGCCCGGCAAGACTGATGTAGGCGTACTTGTAAATCGCGTCGTCGCTGTGAGAAAACGCCATGGTCTGGCTGCTTATCCCCGGACTGAAGAATATGTTCCTGCTGCTCACTGAGAACTGGCTCTCCGGCTCTGCGAAATTCTGATACAGCGGATGGGGTGTTGCAAAAGCCGCATCCGGAAGGATTAACATACATGAAAGCGTCAGAATGGCAACGAACTGCTTCATTATCATTAGTAATTTTTGTCAGCGTTCCTATAAATTTAGGAACGTCCCTTCCATTCCTTGAGTATCCGCAGCATGTCTTTTGTCTCGGGAAGGAACTTATATGCCTTCATCTTCTCTTCGATCTCCCCGACCGTCATGAACCTTCCTGTCTTTATCTCCTTTGGGTCCAGCCTCGGATAATCGCCCACAACAAATGCGTAGACCTTGACGTTCTCCCTGTCCTCCATGTCATACCTCTTCTTGAAAGACGTTATGAATATCGACGGGACGTCCACTATACCGGCCTCCTCCTCGGCCTCCCTCAGGACAGCCCGGTCATGTATCTCTCCCGACGGGACGTGGCCGCCGAGGACTATGCTCCAGTACTCCGGGTAGAAGTCCTTCTCCTTCGTCCTTTGGTTAACAAACACACTTCCCTGCCTGTCAAGGATGAAGAAGAGCACGCTCTTGTGTATGAGCCCCTTCGCATGGGCCTGCTTCCTCGTGGACTCTCCCTTCCTTCTTCCATCTTCGTCGAATATGTCTATGAGTTCCGAGGACATAGAATGACATTGTCGTGATTACATAAAAATCTGAATCATTTTTATGGAATCCGACCAATAATAGGAATGGTAGCGCACAAGAGGAGTGTCGTGAAGGCCATAACATTCAGGGCCATCGCGACCATAACCACAGTATTGATAGTATGGGCTTTCACGGGAAGCCTTGAACTGGCCGGTGCCATAGGCGTCATAGATACCCTGGCAAAGCTTGCGGTGTACTACTTCCACGAAAGGGCGTGGAACAAAACGTCATGGGGCAGATAGGATTCAATCCTTCTTCTCGTCTTTCTTATCTGACTTTTCCTCTTTCTTCTCGTCGTCTACCTTGTACTCGGCATCGACGACATTATCGTCGTCCTTCCCCTTAGGCGTCTTTTCCCCTTTACCCTCGCTGTCAGCCTTCGGACCGCCTGCCTGGCCGGAAGCCGCCTGCTGCTGTGCTGCCTGCTGGTATATGGACGCGCCTGCTTCTCCAACGACCTTCTGGAGGCTCTCTGCCTCCTTCTTCATCTTTCCTATGTCGTCTCCCTCAAGGGCTTCCTTTGCGGTCTTGAGCGCGGTCTCGATCTTATCCTTCTGCTCCTTACTGAGCTTTTCACCGAGCTCTGAAAGCGTCTTCTCGGCCATGTACACTATGGAGTCGGCGTTGTTCCTCGCCTCAACGGCTTCCTTCTTCTTCTTGTCCTCATCTTCGTGTTCCTTTGCCCCCCTGATCATCTTGTCTATGTCGCCGTCAGAGAGCTTCGTTGACGCAGTTATGGTAATCTTCTGCTCCTTGCCTGTGCCGAGGTCCTTGGCTGAGGCATGCAGTATCCCCGAAGCGTCTATGTCGAAAGTGACCTCTATCTGGGGAACTCCCCTAGGAGCCGGCGGTATGCCTTCAAGGTTGAACTGGCCAAGACTCGTGTTGTCAGAAGCCATGGACCTCTCGCCCTGAAGCACGTGAATGGTCACAGCGGGTTGATAATCAGCTGCCGTTGAGAACACCTTTTTCTTCTTTACAGGTATCGTGGTGTTCCTGTCTATGAGCGATGTCGTGACGCCGCCAAGCGTCTCTATGCCAAGAGTGAGCGGTGTGACGTCGAGAAGCACTATGTCCTTTACGTCTCCTGCGAGTATGCCGCCCTGGATTGCAGCGCCCATTGCGACGCATTCCATCGGGTCTATGCCACCCTCGATCTTTCTGCCAACGAAATCCTCGACGAACTTCCTCACGGCAGGCATCCTCGTAGGACCACCTACCATTATGACACGGTCTATCTTTTCCTTTGCTATCTTCGCGTCGCCTATGGCCTGCTCCGTCGGATGCTTGCACCTGTCTATTATCGGCGAGATGAGCCTTTCAAGGTCTGACCTTGTTATCTTCATTGCAAGATGCTTCGGCCCAGAGTCGTCTGCTGTTATGTATGGAAGGTTTATGTCAGTTTCTGCCGTCGTCGAAAGCTCGATCTTTGCCTTCTCAGAAGCCTCCCTTATCCTCTGCACAGCAGTGTCGTCTCCATTCAGATCGACGCCTTCCTTTTCCCTGTATGCGCCGATTATGTGCTTCATGAGCGCTTCGTCCATGTCCCTTCCGCCAAGCTGGGTGTCACCCGATGTGGAGAGCACATTGAACGTCCCTTCGTCATATTCCATTATGGTGACATCAAGGGTTCCTCCGCCAAGGTCGAAAACGAGAATGATATGCTCCTCTCCCTTCTTGTCTATACCGTATGCCATAGCAGCCGCGGTTGGCTCATTCACGAGCCTCACGACATCAAGCCCTGCGATCTTACCGGCATCCTTGGTGGCTGTTCTCTGATTGTCATCGAAATACGCAGGCACTGTTATGACGGCCTTACTGACCTTCTCACCGAGGAAATCCTCTGCGTCACGCTTTATCTTCTGAAGTATGAACGCCGATATCTGCTGCGGTGTGTACTCCTCGCCCCTTACATTGTACTTGTGTGAGGTTCCCATCTTCCTCTTGGCGCCTGTTATTGTACCTTCAGGGTTCGTAACCGCCTGCCTTCTCGCAGGCTCGCCGACAAGCATCTGCCCGCCCTTTGAGAATGCCACAACAGAAGGGAACATCTTCCCGGCGACGGTCGCGCCCTCAGCCGATGGTATTATCGCGGGCTTTCCTCCCATCATAACGGATGCCTGGGAATTGGACGTTCCTAGGTCTATACCTATAATCTTCTCCTTCTTTGCCTTATCTTCTGCCATTTTAAACCACCTCACTTCTTTGAAACCTTTACCTTGGAGTGCCTTATGACGCTCCCGTTGAAAGTATAACCCTTCTGAAGCTCCTCGATAACGATGCCTTCCTCGCCATCGGAAGCCACGCTCATCATGGCCTCGTGATAGTACGGGTCGAAGGCCTTCCCAAGCGCGTCTATCCTCTTCAGGCCCCTCCCGGAAAGCACCGCCAAGAGGTTTGACAGTATCATTTCAATACCTTTATTCCCCTCATCATTTTTATTTTTTTCTGTCGCCCTCTCAAGATCGTCGACTATCAAGAGAAGCTCCCTGACGAGGCCCTCCTCGGCTCTTGACATGAACCGCTCCTTCTCCTTGTCAACGTGCTTTTTGTAGTTCTCGAACTCCGCCTGCATGTAGGCTAGCCTCTCCTTGAACTCCGGGACTTCGCTTCCGTCGTCTTTGGCAGCATGCGAATGAGACCTCTTCTTCACAGAACTCTTATAATTTGACGACATATAAACACCTGAGAACTATCGATATAAAGACATGTCGCAAAGTTATTTATAAGGTTTTCTCATGAGACTCTTCACAGCAATTGAGCTGCCGAATGAAATGAGGGAGTCCATATCCGGTATAAAGGACAGCTTCGACCCGACATGCGGAAAGATAAAATGGGTCGTGCCCGAGAACATCCACGTAACCCTCAGGTTTCTGGGTGAAGTCAGCGACCAGAAGCTCCCGGAGATAAAATCAGCGCTCTCGAAAGCGAGGTTCGCTAGCTTCAGAATCAAGACCAGCGGTCTCTCGGCCTTCCCTGATGAGAGCAGACCAAGAACCATATGGGTGGGACTGAAGCCTCATGAAGGGATATCAGATCTCCACAGGATGGTTGACGACGCGCTATCGGGAATCGGCTTTGAAAGGGACAGGAGGTTCCATCCGCACATAACGATAGGAAGGGTCAGGTCCATGTCAGACAGGGACGCCGTCTCCGGATGGTTCAGAAGCGCCTCTGAAAAGGTAGCAGAGGCGGAGTTCAGCGTCCAAGAGTTCGTCCTCAAGAAGAGCACGCTCACGCCCGAAGGCCCGGTCTACGAGGACGTCTCGGTGTTCAGGTCATGCAATCAGGATTAAGATAAATAAGCAGGCCCTGACAATTACTATAATATGGGAGGCCTGAAGGTAGACGGAACCAAATTCGGCGAGATAACGATAAAGGGAAAGCCGTATGACTCTGACATGGTCGTCTACTGGAACGGCAAGCTAGAATACAGGGACAAGGAGCACGTCATAGAGATGGGCGAGTTCCTGAAGGTCGCAGAGCATGGCCCGGACATACTCGTCATAGGTACCGGGCAGACCGGTTCTCTCAAGATTACCCAGGAAGTCAAGCAGATGGCAGAAGACAGGAACATAGAGATATACATGGACAACACGCCGAAGGCTATCAAGATATACAACGCCTTCTCGGGAGAGGGGCGCAAGGTAGCTGGCATATTCCATGTGACGTGCTGACCATGGAGGACAATGTATGATAGACGCGATAATACAGTTTGCAATCGACATAATAAACGCAGATTACATCCTCCTGATGGAGACCCTCGCATACTTCAGCTTCCTGGACAGTCCAGGAACATATGTCATGATGATGATTGCGGCATGCGTCATGATGCCAGTCCTCTACAAGAGCGTCTACAACCAGTACACAGACCCTCACGGCTACTACTCAATGTCCCTCACAAGGAAAATCGTCATAGGGCTTGTCATAATAGCCGTGCTCCTATCGGTGGGATACTTCAACTTCATCAGGTTCATACCTGCGGTATGAAGGCATGCGCAAGCTTTTTATTATTCGAAACCAATTTAATGCAAACAGGGCCCGTGGTCTAGCGGTTATGACGTTGCCCTCACACGGCAAAGGTCCCCGGTTCAAATCCGGGCGGGCCCACTCAGAAGAACTGCGCCAGTACGAAACCTATAGATGCCGCCGAGAAGAGCAAGACCCACGTCCTCTTGTCAAGCTTCATTATCTTCTCCCCGTCAAGGGCGCCGAACGGGAGCAGGTTGAAGACGGCGAGCCATCCGTTTATCAGAGCCATGTAAGACAGCAGCCCGATGCCCGTCCCGAAGTAGAGACCTAGCAGAATCCACATGGCTATTATGTTGAAAGTTATGCCCGCCATCGATATCCTTATGAACTTCCTCTTGCCGCTGCCTGAATAGAAGGGCTCTGTCCTGAAATAGACCGCCCCGGGCGCAGCGAAAACGAACATGCCGCCGGTCGCGATGGAGAACATCAGCGCCATCAGAAGCCCGTTTGTCCACATCCGATACTCCGCCCAGTAACCCGCCCTTATCGCAGCGAACTTGTGCGAAAGCTCATGGCCCATGAAGGCTATTCCGACAGCTAGGAAAGAGACCGCAAAGAATGACGGATCGCTCACAAACTCGGGATATGAGAACACGACGCATAGAACTACCAGCGATATCGCTATGTCCCTCAGCTCTATTGTGGTGAATCTGTACATGTGGCTCACGATATAAACTCTTTAAGGACTCCCCTTAAAAAGCAATGCCCCAATCTTAGTATCCGGAGCCCTTATCACACGAAGCCAAATATGGAAAGGAACCACTGGACTATCATCTGAAGTATTGTGGCATTCAGGCACTCGCCGTCAGCGCAGACGTTGCCCTCGCACTCGTAGTCGTCGAAGCAGTCCTCTCCCGGAGGCTTCTGGCTCTCTATGTCTCCGTTATCTGCGCAGTACTTCTTCTCCCACCTGGTTCCGGTCTCAATGCAGTCCTCGAGAACTATGCAGCCGTCGCACTCATCGTAACAGATGCCGCTTTTGCAAACCTCATCTGAACCGCACGAACCACAGCTTCCGCCGCAGCCGTCATTGCCGCACTCCTTGCTAGGCGGGCAGTAAGGTTCGCAGCACTCGCCGTCAATGCAGCTGGAGTCGTCGTCGCATACATCCCCGCACTCTGCGCAGTTTGAATCCTTGCCGAGCTTGGTCTCGCAGCCGTTCTTGGCATTACCGTCGCAGTCGGCCCAGCCGCTGCTGCATGTAGAGTAGCATTCCTTGCCTATGCAGGAACTGGTCCCGTGGGGATTGACACAGCCCCCGCCGCACACGCCGCCGCATCCGTCGTCGCCGCATTCCTGCCCCGGCTCGCAGTTCATAAGGCAGCAGTTGCCCTGATAGCACTTCTCGCCATCTCCCGTGCACTGGGCATCGCTGACGCATACATCTTCGGATACGCAGCTTCCCTGACTGCATGTATAACCTTCCGTGCAGTTGCAATCCCCGCAGTTGGAACACGTCTCCCCGCCATCCGGCTCGCATATGCCATTGCCGCATACTATGTCGTTGCACGTGCCGTTAACGCAGCCGTTCTCGCAGGAAACGTCCTCGGTGCCCGCAAGGCTGTTGATGCATATGAACTCCCTCAGGTAGCAGTCGCTGCCTGCGACACACGACTCCACTGTCTCCGTCTCGGCTCCTGAATTAAGCCACTTCAGCTTAAGGCACGTGTCTGACTGGGAAGGAAGTCCTGTCGAAGTAACCGTTCCCTTTACGAAATAGTTCTTCCCGTCAGGATATTCTGTGCTTATATCGGAATCCGTGCATACCTGATCCTCCACACACACGCCGTCGATGCATCCTGCGTTATCCCCGCATGTGCCGCACACGCCGCCGCATCCGTCGCCGCCGCATTCCTGCCAGGACTCGCAAGCGGTCTCACAGCAGAATCCCTGGTAGCACTTCTCGTCCGTACCGGTGCAGTGTATGTTCGTCGTGCACGCGGTTCCTGAAAGGCAGCTTCCTCCGATGCAGGAATAGCCGGACGAACATCCCGCGTCCGCAGGACAGTTCAGGCAATTCTCACCCTCTTCCCTGACATTGTTTCCGCACTCCTTCTTGTTGCACGCGCCGTTCTTGCACCCGTCCGTGCACGGGTATTCGGAAGATGTGAGCATTCCGTTCACCTGGCAGTAATACTCAAGGACGTAGCATCCGGAGCCGGCCGCGCATGACTGGTTATTTACCTTGGTCGTGCCCGTGGTCACGACCCGGCAGACGTCCACGTTACCCTGCTGGTTGATAGCATCCGTGACTCCCTTTACATACGGGTTGTTCCCCAGATCGTACAGGCCCGGTATGGCATCGGAGTCCACGCATGCCTCAAGGGCCTCGCATATGCCGTCCTCGCAGCGCTCGTTAGACTCGCATGGAGAGGAGCCGCAACTCCCGCAGCCGTTGGGCGCGGGGCCGCATTCCCTTCCGGTGCAGTCCGGAATGCACGTCGAGCTGAGGTCGCATGTCATGTTTCCGTTCACCTTGAAAAGTATGCCGTTACCCATCGAGTATGAATTCGATGCCGGCGTCACGCTGCACTGGGAGAGGTCCAGGTTCTTGTTGCCCACCTTTACCGAGGACACCAGAAGGTTTATGTTGTCACCTGTATTAGGATTGTAATAATCGTTGTCTAAGCCTATCTTTATCACGTCTATGTCATCAGCGTCTGTGTCCGTGAAGAATGCCTGCACCTCTTCAGAGGTGGCAGCGTCGGCATCGTCGAAGTATACGCCGTCAAGGAATATCACGAAATGCGCCTCCCTGGACAGCTCGATGCTGCTGTCGCCCTCGACGCCTACCCTTATCTCCGTGAGCCCTGCCTTGGTGACACAGCTTCCGCGAAGGCATGCCTGCGTTGCGGTGCAGTCAACGTTGCAGTTCCCGCAGTCGTCATCGGTCGTTATGTCCGTCTCGCAGCCGTCCGAGCTGTCCGCGCAGTCCTTCCACCCGGAATAGCACGTCGGCTCGCATGTGCCGACCATACATTCGTTCTCGGGGCCATGGTCGTTGGTGCAAGAAAGTCCGCAGACGCCGCAGTTCTCCTCGCTTATATATACGTTAGTCTCGCAGCCGTTGCTCGTGTCATCATCACAGTCGCCATAGCCCTGCTCGCAGTCATTCAGAACGCATTCGTATGTGCCTCCGCCTGTGTTCTCGCATATCTGGTACTGGTTGCACTGCACATTGCATGCCCCGCAGTCTTCATTCGTATTTAGCGGTGTCTCGCAGCCGTTGGGGTCGTTGCCGTCACAGTTACCGTAACCCGTATTACATGAAGGGTTGCAGTAACCGCTCGCCGTGCACGTGTTCTGGCCGTTCACCTGCTGGCACGTTCCGCAGGTGCCGCAGCCGTTGGGGTCGTTGCCGCACTCCCTCGTGCCGCAGTTCTGCGGACGGGTTCCATAGCACGTGTTGCCGCAAACTCCCTCGAACGACTGGCCGTCGCACACGCTGCTTGCGTCAGAACAGCTGTCATCGAGGTCGCAGCAGAAACCGTTAGCTGCACATATCTCGTTTCCGGCCTGGTTGCAGTCGGTGTCAAAGATGCATGAGTTGGCAGGAGCGCAGTCACCGCTCAGGCATATCTGCCCGGGAAGGCACTGGTCATAGCAGCCGCTGCAATGCGTTACGGTGCCAAGCTCGGCCTCGCAGCCGTTAGTCGGGATCCCGTCACAGTTCGAATATCCGGGATTGCACTGGAAGGAGCAGGTCCCGCTGTAGCACGTGCGGGTAGCCACGTGCTCGGTTCCGCATACTTCTCCGCAGCCGCCGCAATTGTTGACGTCGGTGCCTATGTTCTGCTCGCAGCCGTTTGACGCATCCTCGTC